>JAITGC010000003.1 GCA_031280915.1 Desulfovibrio sp.
TCAGAAATGTCGTGTCTCCTATGGGCGGCTGGTGGCATAAGTTCCTCGCTTGTGGTTGCAAACAAGCGCACTATGCCACAAAATCAAAATATTGACAATCTCGTGACTACACTATCTAAGATAAAAATCTTTTCAGAAAAAAATTTACTCCCGGCTCTCCAAGGGAAATTATCCCTCTGCACCTCTGTCTCCATCCGCTTCTGCCTACGCTGCTCATCCGGTCAAGGGATGCTGCGCTCTTCGTTCCGCTTCGCTCCACTGCGCCCCTGACCTCCTTCCACTGCTTCGGCTTCCGCTACTTACGACGGCGGCTCCGAGGGAAATTCCCCATGAGCCGAAGGATTACAAAAGGCAGAAAGCCTAAGAAGCCGATGCAGATACGGGGGTTCCTGCCTGTTCCCGTAACGTATTTAGGTAGTTAGCCCAATCTTGCATCATCTTCCGGCGTTCCTCAAGATGCTCACTACGATGATATGCAGCCCGAATTTTGTTTCCTTCCACATGGGCAAGCTGTCTCTCAATGGCATCAACACTCCATCCTTTTTCTGCCAGAAGGCTTGAAGCCATCGCCCTGAACCCATGCCCGGTTATTTCCCCTTGAGCGTATCCTAAAGCTCTCAAAGCAACATTGACCGTCATATCGCTCATTGGCCTGGAGGTGGTTCTGGTGGAAGGGAAGAGATAGGGGCTATGTCCGGTAATGGATTGCAATTTACTTAATATCTCCAATGCTTGAGTTGATAAAGGAACGATATGAGGTCTCTTCATCTTCATTTTTGCAGCAGGTATACGCCATTCCGAAGCTTCCATATCAAATTCCGTCCACTCGGCTGTTCTT
Organism: Desulfovibrio sp.; assembly: GCA_031280915.1. GTDB lineage: Bacteria > Desulfobacterota > Desulfovibrionia > Desulfovibrionales > Desulfovibrionaceae > Desulfovibrio. The sequence continues at coordinate 839 of JAITGC010000003.1, forward strand.
AGCTCTCCCGGACGTACAAAGGTCAAAGCGCCAAGAAGAAGCGCACTCCGAACAATCGGCCCGGTGTATTCATTTATGGCGAGCATCAACTTGCCCACCTCTTTCGGTTCAATAATGGAAGGCATCGGCTTGGAGGCCCGACTACGAAGGGCAGCCGACAGGTCTCTGGAGGGGTCAGCATAAGCCAAGCCACAGGCGATGGCATACTTGAAAATCTGGGATATGTGGCTTTTAATCTTGTGTGTTGTGATAATCACGCCTCGGTCTTCTGTCCGGCGTAAGACTGAAAGCACGGTAGGGGCATCAATATCAGTCAGGGGCTTGTTTCCGATGAAGGGGAATACTCCCCGTTCCAGACGACTCCAGACCTCGGCTGAATATCTGGGGGTAGTCGTAGCCGAAAAGCGACCAAACCATTCTTTTGCCACTTCCTGAAAGGTCTTTGCACCTTGGGCAGCCTTTTTCTTTGTGCCGGGTTCAACGCCTGACTCAAGCTCTTTCTTGGCATCTATGGCTTTGCTTCGCGCGTCTTTCAGAGAAACAAGCGGGTAGGTTCCGAGGCTAATCATTTTGGCCTTTCCCCGAAAGCGATAGCGGAACCTCCATCGCTTGCCGCCTTCCGGCGATACCTCCAAGCTCAACCCATTTCCGGTGTTGTCAGATAGGCGGTAGAGCTTCTCTTTCGGCTTTGCCTGACTGATTCCCTTTTCTGTGAGCATGCGAGTAACCTCTTTTTAAATCTCCAGAAGTTACTCGTATTTTACTCACAAATAGGCTTGGAATCAAGGGGATTTTATCGGAAATCCGAGGAAGTAAAATGCTCTAAAATCAAGAATCCGCTTAGCTTTTATGGAACCAAGCGGAATTCTCTGGAAATACTTCTGGCGGAGAGGGTGAGATTCGAACTCACGGTCGGTGATTAGCCGACACACGATTTCCAATCGTGCTCCTTAGGCCAACTCGGACACCTCTCCGTGCGCGCTGGCGGACAGCGCGGCAGGGCGTTATCCTTACATTGAAGGGAGGCGGAAAGCAAGCAAAAATACTGCGGGGTAGTCGTTGAGAATATTTTACCGTCAAGCAAGCATTTCAAAGTAGAAAGGCTCTTAATGACCATCAAGCCAAGTTTTGCTCCGCTCCGGCTTGTGGGCTTCCGTTTCCGCCTCATCGCGCTTCCCCCGCCGGAGGACGCGAAGATTGAACTGTCAGGGGCCGCAGCCCTCAAAGGGCGTGCCTCTGACGGCTTTGTTGAGCAGCCAGGCCAGCAGCGCGATGCAGATGACAGCTATGAAGGTCCACATAAGGCGCTACGTATCCGGCGGATCGTTCTTGCCGCGTTTTTTGCGGCCCGTTTTTCCGGATGCGGCATAAAAGGCCCACAGGCCGAACATGCTCATCACCGCGATGCCGAGAACATTCAACAGGCCATAGTCCATTCATATCCCCAACTGGCTGAAGCCGCAATCGGCGTACACAATCTCGCCGGTAACGGCTGAGGCCAGGTCAGAGGCCAAAAATACGGCCAGACCGCCCACTTCGAGCGCCGTGACGTTGCGGTGCAAGGGCGCGGCTTCCTCCACACGGTTGAAAATATTTTTCAGGCCCGACACCGCCGATGCGGCCAGGGTCTTGATGGGACCGGCGCTGATGGCGTTGACGCGCACTCCCTTTTCACCCAGGTCAAGGGCGAGATAACGCACGGATGCCTCCAGGGCGGCCTTGGCGACCCCCATGACGTTATAGCCGGGGATGATTTTGGTGGAGCCGTGGTATGTCATGGTGATGACGGACGCGTCTTGGCTCATCAAAGGGGCGAAAGCGCGGCAGACCGCCGTGAGGGAATAGGCGGAAACATCCAGAGCCAGCCTGAAGCCCTCGCGCGAGACGTTGATGTACGGGCCGGCCAGATCCTCGCGGTTGGCGAAGGCCACGGAATGCACGAGCACGTCGATGTTACCCCATTTTTCCCTCACAAACTCGGCGGCGGCATCTATCTGGCCGTCGTCGCACACATCGCAGGGAAAGATGAATTCCCCGCCGATTTCTTCACTCAAGGGTTCCACCCGTTTTTTGATGGCCTCCCCCACGTAGTTGAAGGCCAGGCGGGCGCCCTGTTCCCTGAAGCATGAGGCAACGCCCCAGGCTATGCTTTTATTGTTGGCAAGCCCCATGATCAGGGCTTTTTTCCCTTTCAGCAGCATCAGTTGCTCCTCAGTGTTTCGCCGGTCAGTATTTCGTAAGCATCCCTGTAACGGGCGGCCGTGGCCTCAATGATCGCAGCGGGCAGGGCCGGCGGCGGAGGCCGCATGTTCCAGGGCTGCTTTTTCAGCCAATCACGCAGGTATTGTTTGTCAAAGCTCGGCTGCCCCCGGCCGGGTTCGTATTCCGCCGACGGCCAGAAACGGGAGGAATCCGGGGTCAGTACCTCGTCAATCAGGTGCGGGCGGCCGTCAATCATGCCGAATTCAAACTTGGTGTCCGCCACAAGAATATCGCGCCCGGCGGCGTAAGCGCGGCCCATTTCATAAATGGCCAGGGAAATTTTTTCAATTTCGCCGGCCATGCCGGCTCCGAGCAGACGCGCGGCTTCGGCCACGGAGATGTTTTCATCGTGCCCGCCGAGGCCCGCCTTGGTGGAGGGGGTGAAGAGCGCGGGCGTCAATTTGTCGGATTCCCGCAGGCCGGGCGGCAATGTGTGGCCGCACAGACTGCCCTGGGCCTGATAGTCTTTCCAGCCCGAACCGGTGATATAGCCGCGCACAATGCATTCCACAGGCAGAGGGGCCGCCCGGCGCACGAGCACGGCGCGTCCTTCCAGCATGTCCGCGTAAGGAGCCAGCGGCGCCGGAAAACAGCTGACGTCGCTCTCCAGCAGGTGGTTGGGGATGATGTCCTTGAATTTTTCCATCCAGAACAGGGTGATTTTGTTCAAAATTACGCCTTTGTACGGTACAGGCTCGTCCAGGATCACGTCAAAGGCGGACATGCGGTCAGTTGTGACAATCAGCAGAGTGGCCTCGTCAACGGCGTATATGTCGCGCACCTTGCCGCGTGAATGCAGAGGATAGGCTTTTATATCTGTTTTTACGACAACTTGCATATATTCTCCCAAAAGGCGTCCCCTCAGGGCAGACGGGCTTCCACGGAACGCGCGTGGGCTTCCAGGCCCTCCAAACGGGCCAGAGCGGCGATGGCGGCGGCGTTTCCCCGCACAAAGGCGGGAGAAGTGGCCAGGATACTGGCTTTTTTACAGAAGGTCTGCACCGAGAGAGCCGAGGCGAAACGCGCCGTGCCCATGGTGGGCAGCACGTGATTGGGGCCGGCAAAATAATCTCCCACAGGTTCGGGGCTGTGGGCGCCCAGAAACACGGCGCCGGCATGGCGGATTTCCGGCAGCAGACTCCACGGGTCGGCGGTGCAGATTTCCAGATGCTCCGGGGCAATGCGGTTTGCTACAGCCACGGCTGTTTTTATGTCCGGCGTGACGATGACGGCGCCCCAGTCCAGCAGAGAGCGCGCCGCGATTTGGGCGCGGGGCAGGGCGGCGCACTGTGTTTGCAACTCCCGCTGGATGTTTTCCGCCAGGGGCGGACTGTTCGTAAGGCACAGGGCCGAGGCGAGGGGGTCGTGCTCAGCCTGGGCGAGCATGTCCGCCGCGATCATGGCGGGATTGGCCGCAGCGTCGGCGATGATCAGCACTTCGCTTGGCCCGGCTATCATGTCTATGCCCACAATACCGTGACAAAGACGCTTGGCCGTTGTCACCCAGATATTGCCGGGGCCGGCCACAACATCCACGCCGGGCAGGCTTTCCGTGCCAAAGGCAAGAGCGGCCACGGCCCAGGCGCCGCCCACGCGGTATACTTCATCAATGTCCAGCAGGTGGGCGGCGGCCAGAATAATGGGGTTGATGCCGCCGTCCCGGCGCGGCGGAGTGCACACCGCGATGCGCGGCACACCGGCGGCCTGGGCGGGGATGGCGTTCATGAGCAGGGAAGACACCAGCGGAGTGTCGCCCCCCCGGCCGCCGGGCACATACAGGCCCACAGCGTCCACCGGCAGAACGCGCTGGCCGAGGATGCTTCCGTCAGGGCGCGTAATGAACCAGGATTTTTCCGCCTGGGCTTCGTGGAAGCTTCGGATGTTGGCCGCCGCCGCGAGGATGTGCTCCCGGTGTTCCGGCGGAACCTGAGCGGCGGCGTGGGCGATGTCGCGTCCACTCACGCGCAGGGGCGGGGCAAAGTCCGGGCAGTCAAAGCGGCGCGTGTATTCACAGAGCGCCTCATCTCCCTTTTTCCGCACTTCCGCGAGTATTTCCCGCACATTTTCTTCCACGCCCGCGTCGGCCATTGTCCGGCCTTTGAGCCATTGACCGGCCCTGGGCCATTCCTGTTCGCTGTTCAGCGTCAGCATGCGGCATGTCATGATGTTCTCCACACAATATTTGTCGCAAAGGGCCGGCCGGAACCTGTTCGCGCAAGCCACGACGCGCAATCGAAACAGCATATCCCCTTTCAGACAAAATGTCGAGGGTGGGCGGAGCCTGGCTGCGAGTCACCTGGGGCTCTCCAGGCGCAGGCAAAGCCGTCGAACCGAGTCGGAGTGGGCGAGCGGCCCGCATTATATTGGCTGAACCGTAATCTCTGTGAAAGTGAACATTTCCGGCACGTTTCAGCCCTGCAGGCGGACATGAAACGTGCGGCGGCCAGGGGAAGCTTGCTTTTTGGAAAATAATTGGGCACACTACAGACCTGCGGTTTTGGGGTGTTGTTATTCAGCGGGCGGGCCGATGACTGATCTTGTCAAACAAGCGGAACGGAAAACGGATTACAAAGACTTGATGCGCCGTCTGGAAAGGCTGGGGGCCAGCGCCGGCGGCGTTTCGAAAAGTGACCTGAAGGAGCTTTTGCTCTACGTGCGCCGCCTGGAGCGGGATTACCGGGCTCTTGCTCTCGTGCACGATCAAACGGTGCGTCTGCGCGACATGAACGAGGCCGCCGTCAAACTGGCTCATTTTTACAACCGCCTTTTGCTGAAAAACGTCTCCAGCGTCATCTTTGTGCTGGACAAGGATTTGCGCCTTGTGCTCGGCAGCGCCCTGACCGTTTCCATCCTCGGCTACAGCAACATACGTGAAATAGTGGGACTGCCCTTTGTGGAGCTTTTTTCCCGGATTATGCCCGATGAATGGGTGAGCGCCATGGTCGGCCGCTGTGAGGAAACACTGAAAGGCGGCGGCGAACTTTCCGTAGAGGAAACCACACCCCAGGAAAACGGCGGAGAGGTCACCTACAGGGTCACTGTCTCGCCCGCGTGGGAAAAGGGCATTCGCAAGGGCGTCGTTGTGGTTATGAGCGACATCACGCAACTTGTTCGGGCAAGGGAGGAGGCCGAGCAGGCCAGCAGGGCGAAAAGCAGCTTTCTGGCCAATATGAGCCACGAGATACGCACGCCTATCGGCGTGGTCATCGGCATGATCAATATCGCCAAATCTACCGGAGACGTTGAACGCCAAAATTACTGCCTTGAAAAAATTGAAACTGCGTCCAGGCACCTGCTTGGCGTCATCAACGATATTCTGGATATTTCCAAAATCGAGGCGGGCCGGCTGGAACTCTGCCCGGTGGAATTCAGCTTTGAGGACATGCTGAAAAAAATCATCACGGTCATGCGCTTTCGTATCAGCGAGCGCAACCAGAATTTTACCCAGAGCATTGACCCGGCCATTCCGCGTTTTTTTGTGGCGGATGATCAGCGCCTTGCCCAGGTTGTCATCAACCTGCTCTCCAACGCGGTGAAATTCACGCCCGAAGAAGGGGGCATCCAGCTTGAAGCGCGTCTTCTGGGAAGGGAGGGGGATATCTGCACCCTCTACTTTTCCATCTCGGACACGGGCATCGGCCTGACCGAGGAGCAGCGTTCGCGGCTTTTTTTTCCCTTTGAGCAGGCCGACAACAGTGTTTCCCGCAAATATGGCGGAACCGGGCTCGGCCTTGCCATTTCCAAGCGCATTGTGGAAATGATGGACGGAACGCTGGACGTGCGCTCCAAGCCGGGTGAAGGATCCACTTTTTGGCTTACTGTCAAGGCAAAATGCGTTGCCGGAGCGGAAGCATCCGACCAGAACGCTCCCGTTGCCTCCGGCGCGGCCGAGGCGGCGGGCATTTTCGCCGGATGCCGCATTCTGCTCGCCGAGGATATTGACATTAACAGGGAAATTGTCACGGCCCTTCTGGAACCGACAGGGGTGGCGATCGAGAGCGCCGAAAACGGCGAAGAAGCCCTGCGTCGCGTCAGTGAAACGCCCGACGGTTTTGACCTGATTCTCATGGACGTGCAGATGCCCGTCATGGACGGCCTGGAGGCCACACGCCGCATACGCGCCCTGAACGCCCCCGCGGCCGGGGCTGTGCCCATTATCGCCATGACGGCCCATGTTTTCCGCGAAGATATTGAAAAATGCCTTCAGGCAGGTATGAACAATCATGTGAGCAAGCCACTGGAATTCGTCGAACTTGTGGGCAAAATGCGCCAATATTTGCCGCCGTCGGAGCGTTTCAAGCATGAAATGCTCTAAATTCCGCTGGACAAATCCGGCTGGACAAGGGCGCAATATTTTACTATATTCTTCCGTCCTGATTTGTGACCTCATCTAATGTTGTGAATACAGTAAGGAGATTTTCATGGCTGTCCAGCAGAATAAAAAATCCCGTTCCCGCAAGGGAATGCGCCGCGCCCATGACCATATACCAACGCCGGCCGTCATCTTCTGTTCCTGCGGGGAGCCGAGGCTGCCCCACAGCATCTGCCCGGCCTGCGGTTCTTACAGGGGCCGCAAGGTGATGGAAAGCAAAAGCAAAAAATCCTGATCCGTAAAATCAAACGCGTTGTCTTTACGGATCGGGGAAGATGAGTGAACGCCCTGTCATAGCGGTGGACGTCATGGGGGGAGACCACGGCCCTTCTGTGGTTGTGGAAGGAGCTGTCAAGGCGGCCCGCCTTCATGACGTGCATGTTTTGCTTGTGGGTGATACCCGCAAGATAGAGGCCGAACTGCAAAAGTTTTCCCTTTCGGATGTGGGGTATGATATTGTCCATGCCGACGATGTCGTACATATGAACGAAAAGCCTTCAGACGTTCTGCGCCGCAAAAAAAACGCCTCCATCCAGGTGGCCTGCCGTCTCGTCAAGGACGGCGCGGCCAACGCCGTTGTCAGTGCCGGGCATTCCGGAGCCACGGTGGCCTGCGGCATGTTCATCATGGGGCGCCTGCCCGGTGTTGAGCGCCCTGCTCTTGCCGCCATGCTGCCCACGGAGAAGAAGCCCGTTGTCGTAGTGGACGTGGGAGCCAATGTGGACTGCCGGCCCTATCATCTCTTTCAATTCGGGCTTATGGGAGATGCCTTTGCCCGTGACATCCTTGGCTATGAGGCGCCCCGCGTGAGCATCCTGAGCATCGGGGAGGAGGAAGGCAAGGGCAATGCCCAGGTCAAGGAAGCCTACGAACTGCTGAAGCTGGCGCAAAACATAAATTTTGTCGGCAATGCCGAAGGACGCGATATTTTTATCGGCGATATTGATGTGGTCGTCTGCGACGGCTTTGTCGGCAATGTGGTCGTCAAAATGAGCGAGGGTCTTGCCGCTTCGTTGACCCGCATGGTCAAGCGTGTTTTCAGGTCGGGTTTTTTGCCCGCCCTGGGAGGCATGCTCGCCCGCGGGGCTTTTCGCAGCTTTGCCCGCACGATAGATTATACGGAATACGGCGGTGCGCCGCTTATGGGCCTGCAGGGCCTGGCCATCGTCTGCCACGGACGTTCGGACGCCTGCGCCATGAGCAATGCCGTAAAGGTGGCCGGAGCCTATGTGCGCAAGGGGACGAACTCCCGCCTGGCGGGGACTATTCTGGCCAATGAGGAACTGACGCGCTTTTCCCGCGCCATCTGACATAAAGCAAGCATGGCGGGCTGCGCGCCTTTCCACCGGCTCTGCCCTGCTTTACGGATTCGTCTTATGAGTATAGTTTGTCGCTTGGCCGCCCTGTGCGCCTATACGCCGGAAACAGTCGTCTCCAATGACGACCTGGCCCGGCTGACGGACACCAGTGACGCCTGGATTGTTTCGCGTACCGGCATCAGGGAACGGCGTAAACTCGCAGACAGCCAGAATGCCTCCGACATGGGCCTGATCGCGGCGGAACACGCCCTTGAGCGTATGGGCATGGAGGCTCGCCAATTGAGCCACATCATCGCCGCCACATGTACGCCGGACGCCCTTTCCCCTTCCGTGGCCTGCCTTCTGGCGGGCAGGCTCAATGCCGGGCCTGTGATGGCCTTTGACTTCAGCGCCGCCTGCACGGGATTCGTGTACGGATTGTCCCTGATGCGCGGCATTCTGGCGGACAATCCGGAGGCGAAAATTCTTTTTGTCTGCGCCGAGGCCCTGACCAGGCGCCTCAACTGGGCCGACCGCTCCACATGTGTGCTGTTCGGCGACGGCGCGGCCGCCTGCATCTGCTCAAAGGCCGTCCTCGGGGATGACAGGGATGGGGCGGGGGATGCCGCTGTGGTGGAGGATGTTCTCTGCCTGAGTGACGGCGCTTTAAACGGGCTTATTACTGTCGGCGGCGGCACGGCCTGCCGCTACAATTCCGGCCAGCCTGTCGGTTCGGATTTTTTTCTGCAAATGAACGGTCGGGAAACCTATAAACATGCCGTGCGTCGGATGGCGGAAGTCTGTGAGGATATTCTGGCGCGCAACGGCCTCGGCATGGGGGATGTGGATATTTTTGTGCCGCACCAGGCCAATATCAGGATTATTGAAGCCGTGGGCGAGCGCCTGGGCGTTGAGGCGGATCGCGTTTTCACCAATGTTGCGGAATTCGGCAATACTTCCTCGGCCTCCATACCCCTTGCCCTGGTTCAGGCATTAAAACAGGGGCGCGTACGTGCGGGGGACAGGGTGCTGGTGACGGCCTTTGGGGCTGGACTGACCTGGGGAGCGGCGCTGCTGCGTTTTTAGAGCAATTTCAAAGTGAAATTGCTCTGGCGTCCGGTTGAAATCCGTCGGCGAATGCTGTATTAAACGAGACTTCAGCGTAACTTAAACAAGGCCCGAACACCATGATCATGCCTTATTTCACCCGAGAACTGGACGGGGAAACGCCTTCCGCCCTCGTTACCGGCGCTTCGCGCGGCATCGGCAGGGCTGTGGCGAAAACCCTGGCCAGGGATGGCTACCAGATTTTGTTCACCTATGTGAGCCGTCCCGAAGAAGCCAGAATTACGGCGGACGAAATTGCCCAGGAGGGCGGGCGCGCCGCCGCCTTTGCCCTGAATGTCGGGGATTGCGCCGCCGTGACGGAATTTTTCGCGCGGGAGATCAAGGACAAGATCAATCTTGCCGTGCTGGTGAACAATGCCGGCATTACCAGGGACGGATTTCTCATCCGCATGAGGGATGAAGATTTTGACGGCGTCATGGCCGTCAATGTACGCGGGGCCTTTTGTTGTCTGCGTGAGGCGGCGAAGATCATGGGCAAAAGCCGCGCGGGCCGCATAATCAATATTTCCTCGGTGGTGGGACAGATGGGCAATGCCGGACAGGCCAATTATGCCGCATCCAAGGCGGCTCTGCTGGGGCTTACCAAATCCGCCGCCAAGGAGCTTGCCGCGCGGCGGATAACCGTCAACGCGGTGGCGCCGGGTTTTATTGAAACCGATATGACCGCCGGCCTCAACGAGGAAGTGCGGGCCGCCTATGAGGCGGCCATCCCCCTGAAACGCATGGGGACGGCCCAGGATGTGGCCGAGGCCGTGGCCTTTCTGGCTTCCGGCGGAGCGGCCTATATCACGGGACAGGTACTGGCCGTAAACGGCGGCATGTACTGTTGACTGCCGGTGGGAAATCCGGCACGCAATCTGCAAAAAGCGTCATATTCAATATTTTAGGAGGACAGAATGTCTGAAACTGAAGCGAAAGTGGTGAAAATTATTGTGGAGCAGTTGGGCGTCAGCCAGGACGAGGTGAAGTCCGATGCTTCCTTTGTGGAAGACCTTGGCGCTGACTCGCTGGATCTGACGGAACTCATCATGGCCATGGAAGAGGAATTCGATATTGAAATAGCCGACGAAGACGCCCAGAAAATTCTTAAGGTCAAGGACGCCGTGGCGTATATAGAAGACAAAAAGAATTGAATTCGTGGCTTTTCGTCCTTTTTGTTCTCCGGCGGCCCTGGACGTGAAGGCCCCGCCGGAGAGCGCGGAAAATTTTTGCGCCTCGGTTTGTCTGGAAGCCGGCGGCAACGGAATTTTTTTCAGGAGTCAGCATGTCTCGCCCGCGCGTTGTGATAACCGGCCTGGCCGGCATCACGCCCCTTGCCAACGACATTGAAAATACCTGGAAACGCCTTGTAGCAGGCGAATCAGGCATCGCGCCCATTACGCTTTTTGACGCCTCCGCTTATGATTCCCGCATCGCGGGTGAGGTGCGGGGCTTTGAGCCGGACGCCGTTATGGCGCCCAAGCAGGCGCGGCGCATGGATCGTTTTACGCAGTTCGCCGTGGCCTCGGCCAAAATGCTCCTTGAGGATTCCGGCTTTGTCGTCACGCCGGAAAACGCCTTTGACACGGCCGTTATCCTGGGCATCGGCCTGGGCGGTCTCCATACGCTGGAAATCTGGCACACCAAATTGCTGGAGGCCGGGCCGGGCAGAATTTCGCCCTTTATGATACCCATGCTCATCTCCAACATGGGGCCGGGGCAGGTATCCATTGTCACCGGAGCCAAAGGGCCGAACATTGTCACCACCACAGCCTGTGCTTCAGGCATTCATGCTGTGGGGACGGCCTGGAGCGAAATGCTGCTGGGCCGGGCGCTGGCTGTTATTACGGGCGGGGTGGAGGCCACGGTAACGCCCTTGGGCGTGGCCGGATTCACGGCCTTGAAGGCCCTTTCCACCAGGTATAATGACGAGCCGGCCAGGGCTTCACGCCCCTTTGACGCCGAACGGGACGGTTTTGTGATTGGCGAGGGAGCGGGGCTTGTGCTTCTGGAAACCTTGGACAAGGCCAGAGAACGGGGAGCGGAAATTTATGCCGAAATCGTCGGTTACGGTGCTTCCGGCGACGCCTGGCATATGACGGCCCCCAGGGATGACGGCGAGGGGATGGCCAGGGCCATGTGGAACGCCCTGCGCGAAGCGGGTATCAGCCCCTCGGCTGTCGGCCACATTAATGCTCACGCCACGTCAACCCATCTCAATGACATCACGGAAACCAAAGCCATCAAACTGGTTTTCGGCGAGCACGCCAGGAAGCTTAAAATTTCGGCCACAAAATCCATGACAGGGCATCTTCTCGGCGCGGCGGGCGGCATCGAAACAGTGTTCACCGCCCTGGCCCTGCATGAGGAGACGCTGCCCGGCACCATCAATCTGGAGCATCCGGATGCTGAATGCGACCTGGACTATCTGGCCGGCGGCTCGGAACACGTTGCCTGTGAATACGCCATGTGCAATTCTTTTGGTTTTGGCGGAACCAACGCGAGTTTGATTCTGAAAAAATACCGGAGATAGCGGCGTATGGACGAAATTTTGCTTCAGGATATGGAAGTCGCCAGGGCGATAGAGTTGGAATCCGACAGGCAGGTGGGCAAGTTGGAGCTCATCGCTTCGGAAAATTTTGTTTCCCCGGCCGTGCGGCAGGCCCAGGGCAGTGTACTTACCCACAAATACGCCGAAGGCTACCCCGGTAAACGCTATTACGGCGGCTGCGAATATGTGGACATGGTCGAAACCCTGGCCCTGGACAGGGCGAAAAAACTTTTCGGCTGCGAATACGTCAACGTGCAGCCCCATTCCGGCTCACAGGCCAATATGGCGGCGTATTTCGCCTGCCTTTCGCCCGGCGACTGCATTCTCGGCATGAATTTGTCCCACGGCGGACATCTGACCCACGGCAGCCCGGTCAATTTTTCCGGCCGTCTTTTCAGGATTGTGTCCTACGGTGTGCGGCGGGAAACCGGCCTCATAGATTATGACGAAGTGGCCGCTCTCGCCCGCGAACACAAGGCCGTCGCCATTGTCGCGGGGGCCAGCGCCTACCCCCGCCGCCTGGATTTTGCCCGTTTCAGGGCCATTGCGGACGAAACAGGGGCAAAACTCATTGTGGACATGGCCCATATTGCCGGTCTGGCGGCCGTCGGCCTGCACGAAAGCCCCATTCCCCACGCCCATATCTCCACCACAACCACCCACAAAACCCTGCGTGGCCCGAGAGGGGGCATGATTCTCGCCGGGGAGGACATGTCCAAAAGCCTCAACAGTCAGATATTTCCCGGCATTCAGGGCGGGCCGCTCATGCATGTCATCGCGGCCAAGGCCGTTGCCTTTGGGGAGGCCCTGCGCCCCGCCTTTGTCGAATATCAGCGGCGGGTGGTCAGCAACGCCGCCACTCTGGCGCGCTGTCTCATGGACGCGGGCTATGCCCTTGTTTCCGGCGGTACGGACAATCACCTCATGCTGGTTGATTTGAGCGACACGGACATCACCGGCAAGGAGGCGGAACATATCCTTGATGAGGCGGGCATCACGGTCAACAAGAACACCGTGCCCTTTGAGACGCGTTCGCCCTTTGTCACTTCCGGCATACGGCTGGGTACGGCCGCCCTGACCACACGCGGCATGAAGGAAGACGACATGCGCACAGTGGGCGGCTTTATTGTGGAAGCCCTTGAAAAGCGCGCCAAGGCCGCGGATATTGCGACCCTGCGTAAACGGGTGGAGGATTTTGCCCGGGCTTTTCCGCTCTTCACCTGGTAAGCAACGGGCGTCAAAATATTGTCTCCGATGGACTCCGCCGTGTCCGCCGTTGACCGCGCCGCTCTTGAGCGGCGCCTTGGTCATGTTTTTTCGCGCCCGGAATTTCTCGTGCGGGCTTTGATCCACTCCTCTCTCGCCAATGAATGCCCGCAAGCCCCGGAACACAATGAACGTCTGGAGTTTCTGGGCGATGCCGTACTGCAACTGGCTGTTTCCGATGCGCTTTTCAAATTTTTTCCCCAAGCGCGTGAGGGAGAGCTTTCCGCCATGCGCTCCAGGCTGGTGAGCGCCGCCTTTCTGGCTGGGCGCGCCAGGGATCTGGGGCTTGATAAACTGCTTCTGCTGGGGCGCGGGGAAGAGAAGCAGGGCGGCCGTCTGCGCGACTCTGTTCTGAGTGACGCTTTTGAGGCAATGCTTGCGGCCGTGTATGCCGATGGCGGTTTTGAGGCGGCCCGTGTCGCTGTGGAAAGGATTTTCGCGTCTTTTTGGCTGGATGGCTGCGGGCGGCCGGGCAAGCCCAAGGATGATAAAACCCGTCTGCAAGAAGAAACCTTACGAATTTTCAGGGAAAGACCGATATATACAAGAAAGACTTCGCGCGGCCCGGACCACGCGCGCGAATTTGAAGTCGTCCTGCGTCTGCCGGACGGGCAGGAATTCACGGGCAGCGGAACAAGCTGCAAACGCGCGGAACACGATGCCGCGCACAAGGCCCTGAGCGCCCTTGACGCATCGAAGAGACTGTCTGATTGAGTTTCCTCCGCCTTCCGGAGATTCTCTTCTCCCGTCGGCCGAGACCTGGCCCCGCGGCGGCTGGATCCGGCGTCGGCCGAGACCCGGCCCGGGGACGACGCGCCCCCGGGCCTCCCGTCTTTGGTCTGCCACAGCTATATCAGGATGACTTAGCCGCCTATGAGCTGCAGGGCCATCCTTGGCAGCGAGTTGGCCTGGGCGAGCATGGCTACCGCGCTTTGGGCCAGTATCTGGTTGCGGACGAATTCGGTCATTTCCGTGGCAACGTCCACATCCGAAATTCGGGATTCGGCCGCCTGGAGATTCTCCGCCTGAATGTTCAGGTTGTTGATGGTGTTCTCCAGGCGATTCTGCATGGCGCCGAGGTGGGCGCGTATCTTGTCCTTGGAGACAATGGCGTTGTTGATGATGGTCAAGGCGTGCTGGGCCGCCTGCTGGGTTGAGATATGACTGTCTCCGCCGAACAGGGCCGAGGCGGTGGCGCAGCCTATACGGATGTAGTAATAGTCTTCCGCGCTGTCGTTGCCCGTTCCAAAGTGGATTTTCATCTTGCCCTTGGAGGTGAGGCCGGAGCCATCGTGCCAGTCCGCCGAGAGGGTGCCGTCCAGAAGCTTCATGCCGTTGAAATCCGTGGCATTGGCGATTCGGGTGATTTCCGAGGCCATGGCCACATACTCCGACTCGATCATCAGGCGTTGGGTGGAGTCGTAGGTGCCGGTGGCGGCTTGCTCCGCAAGCTCTTTCATGCGGATCAGTTTTTCGTCAATGATGCTCAGGGCGCCGTCCGCCGTCTGAATCATGGAAATGGCGTCGGAGGCGTTGCGCGCGCCCTGGTGCAGGGTGGCGATGTCCGCCCGCTGCAATTCGCGGATGGCCAGGCCCGCCGCATCGTCGGCCGCGCTGTTGATGCGCAGGCCGGAAGAGAGGCGCTGGGTTGACGTGGCGAGTCTTGAATAGTGCAAGTTCAGGTTTCTGGCCGTATTCAGGGCCATCATATTGTGATTGACAACCAAAGACATGGGACACCTCCTTAGGTGGGTTTGGTTAAGCTGTGTCCTGCTTTATGCAATCAATGTGCCAATTGATTTTTACGATATATATCAAGTAATTATGTGAAGAATTATCTAAAGAAAGTCTAGATTTTGCTTGAAGACGGCAATTTTGACAGGCAAAGGAGCAGGCCCGCCGGAACACTCCGGCGGGCCTTGGGGGTGGGGAGGGAATTTCGCGGCGAAGCCGCGTTATTTTTATGTTATGCCGCTTACCGCTTCATGCCGATGACGGTTTCCAGCATGGTGTCCACTGTGGAGATACCCTTGGAGTTGGCCTGGAAACCACGCTGGGTGCTGATCATCTGCACGAATTCGCGGGCCATGTCCACGTTGGACTGCTCTATGTTGTACGCCTGGGTGGAGCCGAAGCCGGCATTGCCGGGTATGGACCAGCGGGCGTTACCGGATTCCATGGTCTGGGAGTACAGGTTGCCGCCCTCGCGCCGCAGCCCTTGCAGATTGCGGAAGTCGTAGAGGGTCATCTGCCACAGGGCCAGGGTGACGTTGTTGTCGTAACGGCCGTAGAGCACGCCGTTGGTGTCTATGTTGTAGCCGCTGAGCACGCCTGAGGGGTAGCCGTCCTGCTGGGCGTCGCTGATGAACTGGGTGCCGTTGTTGGCCGTGGCGTCCTGGTCGCGCACGGCGCTTGCCATGGTGGCCGCGTTGTTGGTGTAATCAACCACCGGGAGGGGGCCCGGGAGCGTCACGACCGCGAGATCCGCCAGAGACCTTGTGGGGGTAAGATTGTTCCAGCTTCCGCCGGCGTTGGTCAGGCCGAAGTCTATCTCGATGATATGTTGTTCCGCCTGGCTGTAAGGCGGCGGGCCGCCGGTGCCCTGCATCATTTCGCCCACGCTGTTGGCCAGGGGTTGGCCGGTGAAGTTGGCCGCGAGCACGGGCAGGCCGTTGCTGGAAAAGCGCGTGGGCTGCCAGGAGGCCATCAGGTCGGGGTCCGCGGGGCATTGATCGTTGACGTTCGCCGCGCCGTTATACTGGCCGCCGTAGGTATAGGCCGTCTGGTTCACGAGTTGACCGGCGGCGTTGAATACCAGCACGCCCGTCATCAGTATGCCGGCCTTTTGCGAGGTGTTGGTGCCCGCCGGGTCGTAAAAGGGCGTGCCGCCCGTCACGGTGTTCGTGGCCGGATTATAGGTGCCGCCGTAGCTGCGCATGTCCTCCGACGGCGGAACGGTCACCAGATACTCATATACCTGGTAGCCGGCCGGCAGCCCCTGTAATTCGTACACCAGGTTCGGCGGCGTGGCGTTGTCATAGACGGGGGTGTTGACCTTGTCGAAATAAATGGTCATTTCGTGCTCCACGCCGCTCTCGTCATAAACCTTGAGACTGGACTGCGTGGCGTACGCCTGCTGCGGCAGCGGCGGGTCCGGCGGAACCTTCTGGGTCTGATTCGCGTCCCACAGCTTGTAGAGGGAGCACATGGGGTCAGTGTAATCAACGGCCTTGTCGTAGATCACCTCGTTGATGAGCTGGTTGGTCACGCTTACGTTGGTGGTGCGCTGGGGTATGAGATTCCAGGAATCCAGGATGATGTCCGTGGGCGAGCCCTGGCCTACCCAGGGGGATTCGTCCTTGCTGGCCCGCACGGCAGCGCCGGTGTAGAAGACAAGCTGTTTTGTGTTGTCCACCCGCAGGCCCTGGACATGATAGCCTTCGGGGTTGACCAGTTCACGATCCTTGTTGAAGTAGAAATCTCCGGCGCGGGTATAATACAGCGTTTTGGAATTGGGCCGGCGCACGCCGAAAAAGCCGTTGCCGTCAATGGCGATGTCCGTGCCGGAATTGGTGGATTCAAAGGCGCCCTGCGAAAAATCGCCGAGTACGGCGTAGATGCTCACGCCTTCGCCTATCTGCGTCGGTCCGCTGGTGGAGCCGCGGTCAATGTACAGATAGTCGTTGAAGTCCATGCGTTGCCCCTTGAAGCCGATGGTGCTCACATTGGCGATGTTGTTGCCCACCACGTTCATCTTGTCGCCGTGGGCGAGCAGGCCTGAAACGCTTGTCCACATGCTGGCTGAAAGAGTCATTGTCATTCCCTCCGTTTATTTTAAATATGTTTTGTCCGGATCATGCTTTCGCTGCCGCGTCAGGCGGCTGCGTCCGTCTGCTGGGTTTCGCCGCTTCCGTCGCCGGGCGGCGGATTCTGGACGGATTCGTCCGCGCCGGCTGTCTCGTTCTGGCCGTTGGAGCTATCAGGGGCGCTGGCCGAGGGAACCGTTTTCGGCATCACAACCTCGCGCACGTCGGAAAGCGACATCAGTTGTCCGCCTTCCAGGCCAAGATATACCATGCCCTTGTCGTTCACCACGCCGGTTACGGTGGCGTCCACCACCTGGTCGGAGAGCACGGCTTCGCCCTTGGCATTGAGCAGGGAAAGGCCGACGCGATAGACGCCGTCAGGTAACGTCTGGCCGGTATTGTCCTTGCCGTCCCAGTTGAATTCATAGGTGACGCCGGCGCTTTTGGAGGCCACCGGCTCGGTGTAGACAATATTGTTGTACTGGTCGTACACGGTAATCATGCCGCTGCTCACGGTGTCCTGCGGGGCGTAGCGGAAGCGGGTGATCGTGGCTGTACCCGTGGCGGCGTCGGTCACCTTGCCGACGGCGTTGCCGGAGACGGTAACCTTCTTGCCGATGTAGGAAGTGGCGTTGATCATCTGCTGGTTGTTGCTGACCTGGGTTAAACCCTCCATGCTCGTATTCAGGTTCATGAGCTGTTCGAGGCTGGAGAATTGCGACAACTGGGACACAAATTCTTTGTCTTCCATGGGATTGAGAGGATCCTGATATTTGAACTGGGTAACCAGCAGCAGCATGAAGGAGTCCTTGTCGAGGACGCTTCCTTTCTGCTGACTGATGGCCGCGTTGAATTCGTTGTTGGCTTGAAGCACAGCCTGTGTCGCGCTTGACATGATTTTTTTCTCCCTTACGGCTTTTTCAGGCCACCAGATGAAGGGCCTGGTGGGCATATCTTGCCGTCTGTCCGGTATAATGCACAGGCTGTTCCAAAGTGTTGTCCGCATGATTTTCAAAGGAATTCCGTATATTAGCCAATGTTCGCAGACGGAAGAGATCATCCCGGAGGGAATCTTTTTCCTGCCGCTCGTGATGCCGGGCCGAATTTTCCCCCTGGCCGCCGTTGTCCCGTGTGTCATCACCTGATGGGCTGTTGGTCCGCACTTCAATTTTTTCCACCTTCACTCCCTGGGCTTCCAGGTTTATTCGCACGGTTTCGGCTTGATGAGCCAGCATTTCCGCTGTTTCGTCCTTGTCGGCGCGGATGCGCGCCGTCACTTCGCCGTTGCGGGAGATCAGGATAATGGAAATGGCTCCCAGTTCCTGCGGGTGGAGTTGCAGGTCCAGGCGGGTTGTCGAGGCAAAGCCGTCGCGCAGGGCGGCCTGGAGGCTTTCCTCCATCTGGCGGGCTGCCGCCGCCGGAACGTCGCTCTGGGCATTGGCCGGAGTATCGGTTCTGAACGGCCGTGGCGTTTCAGAAAAGGGGATGTCGGGCCGTGCGGCGGACGGCGTCGCCGACTGAGGGGGCTGAGTGATTGTTCCGGTTTCGGCGGGCTTTGGTTTCTCCACGGGTCTTATATGATCAGGCGCCCGGTCTTGGCCCTGGGCGGCTCCATTTTGCGTCGCCGGCCTGTGGCGTCGATTTTCAGCGGCCAGTTCGGCCACAACGCGCGTTTCCTCTGCAGGGCGGAATGCTTCGACAGGACGCGCACCCGGCTGCCGGGCATTTTTCGCGCCGGCGTCCGCCGCCCCGGAGAGGATGTTGCTGAAAGGCATCCGTATATTTCGTTTTTCGGAAGCTGTGACGGATTTTGCATTGCGTCTGTCTTGCGCGGCATTGTCGGCGGTATTGTCGTCGGATGGCCGCCCGCCGTTTCCAGCTTCAACAAAATTTGCCGTGTCCACGGACCGGGCGGGGGCAAGGCGCGCCGCAAGGCCCACGGGAGAGGCGTCGTTTTGCCGCATTGCCGCGCTTTCGGCTTTTTCGGCAATGGGCGCGGCCTGTATGGCGGCGGCGCGTTCCCCGCTCTGCCGCGTAATCCGGCTGTCGCTCTTTTCCAGGCCGCCATCCGTCGCGCCGGAAATGATTTTGGCAGAAGCCGTCCGCGTGTTTCGCGTCTCAGAGACAACGGAGGAACGCTCTTCACTTTGCTGTATGCTCCGACTCTCGCCTTTTTTTATCTCAACGGCAAGGGGAGGCGTCGATGCGTTTACGGGCTGAGGCCCGGCGCGGCGGCTCGTCGCGGTTTCGCCGCGAGAGGCGGTTTGTCCGGCAAAGCGCAGTTCCGGCGGGGCCGCTTCGCTCACGGCCCGCAGACCCTGTTCTGTCATGCGTCCGGCCAGCCATTCCTGGCTGGACAGCGTCTGGGCGGTTGTCTGCGAAGCCGGTGTTCCAGATTCTCGCTGGGCGGCCGGCTGCCCCTCTTCGCGGTACAACCGGGCGGAAACAATATCCGTATTGCGTGGGGCGGGCGTCTCGGCATTTCCCGTTTTCAGGGGCATACCCACACCCTCCGCTCGTGGGGCGGCGGCGGCGCTTTTGACGTTCTCACCGCGCGGCGCTGTCCTGGCGGGTTCCCTTTCACCGTTGTTTTTATCCGAGGCTTTCGCCTCGCTCCGCCTTTCTGTGGCGTCGCTGTGAGCCACGGCTCCAGCCTCGCCTTGAGCATATTCGCTCTGGTTATGACCGTTTTGGCCTTCCAGCAGAGCGGCTTCCAAGTGTTGACGGCTCTTTCGCAGAACAGTTTTTTCAATATGGGTTTTGGTCTGCTCCACCTTGCGATCCTGCAGGGCGGAAGCGGCCTTTTCTTTTTCCATGCGTGCCCGCGCCCGCGCGATGACGGGCTTCAAGGTACTTTCCAGGGCGGCGTTTATTTTGCCCTGATTGGCGTTTTCAGCGGCGAACTGGGCCTGGGCCGGGGCCATCAGGGTGTTGAAGCCGGCGCTGTTGAACAGGCCCGCTTCATGGCCGCCCATGGCTTCGGCAATCCCGCGCAGGGCCTTTGTTTCAAGACCGAGGCCTTTGCCCAGGGAAAGTAATTGATCCTTGCTCATTTCTACGCCATCGCCGTTATCCAGGGTGGCGAAAATTTCGGAAATCAACGCGAGCGCCGCCTGTCCCTTGCCTTCTTCCATCAGGCCCAGAGCCTGTTCGGCGAGGGTGCCTGTGGGATCGATTCCGCCGAGCAGGGCGGTGATATTGGCCTTGTCAGCATTGCTCAGCGGCCAAGGCGACGTCATCTGCCGCAGACCGGCCATAACCTGGGCCAGTGTCGCGCCGTCGGGCTGCCCGGCCAGGATATCGAAATGTTTGAGAGCTTCCTCGGGCGCGCCGGCTTTAAGAAGTTCGCGGCGCAGTTCCAGCAATTCTTTTTTGGTGAAACAGACTTCATCGAGGGAGTAGGTGACGCCGTCCGTTGTGTGGCGGCTGTAAGGTCCTTGGGCCAGCGGGCGCGCTTCCGGAGTATCCCGCAGGGCGGTCTCGGCGGAAAGTTCTTCCCCACTGTCCACCGCTGCAACGGCTTCATGAAGAAGCTGCCGAAACTCCTCAGCCGCGCTTTCGGGCTTGTCTCCGGTCAGGGCTTCAAAGGCCTGTTTTGCCTTGCCGCCGGCTTTTCCCAAGGCTTGCGGCAAGGCGTCGCGAGTCGTCTGCGCCTTTTCCCGCACGCTGAAGAGAGAAGTTATGTCGGTAGGAAGAAATTGCATTGCCCACTCCTTGCACTCGGATATATTCAAGGAGTGTTCCAAATAAAAAAGTTTGAAATTTCAAATAAATATCTTTTTGAATGGACTGAAATAGCGGCAAAAGCTGCCGGGTGCTCGGCCTCCGGAATTCAGAAAAGCCCGCAGAGGGGCTCCAGGCGTTCAAGGGCCGTTTGCCAACCGCTTCGGCTGTAGCGCGAATTTTGCAAATACATTTGCAGCCAGCCGGCAAAAAGGCGCAGGAGCGGCGTTTCTTCCCGCCAGAGATCGGCCCGCAGCTCTCCGACCTGTTTGAGCCGGCCGGAACAATGGGCGGTCAAGCGGGCAAGACCCTTGCCCAGGCGTTGATGAAGAGCGGGGAATGTCTCCCGCAGCCTGTGCAGGCGCGCAAGGGCGGGTTGACGCAGGGAGTCGTCGTACATGTGGAGGAAGGCGGCTTGCCAGAAATCCTCCAGCAGGAGGCGGGCGGCCGGTTGCGGCCCGTGGGGTCTGAGCCTGTACAGGCCGAGATCGTCTCGTTCCGTTTTGAAAAGGGCCAAAGGCGCGCAGGGAGGGAGAGCCGGATTTTTGGGGTTGTCGAGCAGGGCCAGGGCGATGTCCGCGACGGTTCTGGGAGTGAAAGCGGCCTTGCAGGCAAGTTTGGCGCGCGCGCATTGCCAGCAGCCGGCACAACTCAGGGCGGCCCGCAAAATCCACTGGCCGGGAGAGCGGGGGCCTGTTTCTCCGGCGTGTACCGGCCCCATGGAAAGGTTGAGCACGGGCACGCCGAGCCAGTCCGCCAAGTGCATGGGGCCGGTGTCCGGCGTGATGAAAAGGGCCAGGGTGCGCAATACTTGGGCGAGTTCGTTCAAAGAGAGTTTTCCGCACAGATTGGCCCGCGGCAGACCGGATTTTTTGGCCACTTCCTCGCCTAAACCGCTTTCGGCCTTGCCGCCCAGAAAGACCGGGCTTGCCTGCTCCCGCGCGAGACGGCCGGCCAGCCTTGCCCAAAAATCGGCGTCAGGGCGTTTGGCCGCCTCGCTCGCGCCGAGCATGAGGCCCACGCGTCTGCCGCCCATGCTTGCCTGCCGGGAATGTCCCACAGTCCTGAGATTGGCCTTGGGCATAATGTCCATGAGGTGCAGATCAGCCCAGTGAAAGATATTGTGGCGGTTATTCTGCGTAAGGGCCGCGCGGTAAAGGTTCCAGAATCCGTAAACGGCAAGCCCGTCATCAAGGGCGACAGGCCCCAGTTTGACGGGGGCCTCAAGTTCGGCCAGACAGCGCGCGGCTTCCGGGCGGCCGCTCAGGTTGATGGCCAGAGCATAGCGTTCACGCGCCAATTGCCCGCAGTGCGTCGAGGGGAAAAAAACAGCCTGGGGCGAGAAGGGTATAAGTTCTTTGAAAAATTGTCGTTCCGCCGCCACCCAGACAGGATGTCCCGGCATGCGGCGCTGTAACTGCTCTATGAGGGGAAAGGCAAGGATGAGATCCCCCATGCGCTGCAATTGAAGTATGAGGAGTGGATCCGCGCTCATGGCGTCAAGTTTTCCGCAGAGCGGGCGTCCCGTAAATCAGACGCATTTTTTTCAGCAGTTCCGCGAGCCTGTGTTCCCAGGTATGACAGGCCAGTACGCGCCGCCGGCCGGCTTGGGCGATTTTGCGGCGGCTTTGCGGGTGCGCTATGTAGTATCGCGCCATATCCGGGGCCTGTTCCGGGCTATGGTAGCAGGCGGCCTCATGGGGGTCAAAAAGGTTTTCCATCTGGGGCCGCCAGTCCGTCAGCACAAAGGCCCCGGCGGCCGGCGCGTCGAAAACGCGCTGGTTGACGGCGCCCTTCATCTGCTTGCTTGTGCAGTTGAAGTTGACGTCCGAGCAGGTATAAAAAACGGGCAGGTCGCCGTAATAGCTTATGGCGTCCATATATCTTGGCTGACAGGCATCTTTGCGGAATTCCGTTTTCCAGCCGGGATCGCCCACAATAAGCGGGCCAAGGGGCAGGATGCGGCGCACGCAGTCATTGCGGTAGAGGCGTGTGGCCTGCCAGGTGACGGCCGTTTCATAGGCGAGTCTGGCTTCGTTGTCCGGCAGGGCTATGTAATCCGCGAATACGGAGGGGTGTTCAGCCCGCAGAAAATCAGCCACGGAGCGGGCTTCGCTTTCCATAAAGGCTTGTGAGATTCCTTTGAAGGCCAGAAGCAGCCCGCGTGGGAAACGGCCGTTTTTCAGACGGGCGGCCACCTTGTGGAGCATGGAGTTGCCCACAAAGGAGATACCCGCCCGCCAGGCGGCGGGTGCGGCGCCCCGGCGGCGCGGATTGAAGCGTTCCGGGTCGGTGCCCAGGGGCAGATAAAGGACGTGTTCGAAACCGCTTTGGCGCAGACTTGGAATGTTGTCTTCATCCCAGGTGAAAAGACAGGTCCAGGGGCTCACACAGCGCGAATAGAGGTGGATGATCAGGTGGGGGTTGTCCACAAACCACGAAGCCAAAGGCAATTGGAGGCGGGCCAGCAGGTCCATGAGCACGCCTTCCACGTCAACGCCCATGTGGTTCAGGGTGAGGCAGCAGTCAGGCTTGAAAGTCAGCGCGGCTTCCAGCAACTGCCGCGCGAAATCCGTCTGGGCTATGGCTTCGTCCTTGAGGACAACCAGCTTGCAGTCCAGATCAAGTTTGCGGCAGGCCCTTTCCACCTCACCGATGAGAAAGTATTTGCTTGTCAGAAGAAGCAGCCGCGGCTTGACTCCGGCGAAACGCGGCTGCACGGCGCGTCCCCAGAAATCGAAAGCGGCGCTGGCGCTCAGGCGTTGGCGTAGTGTGCCGTAAAAGGAACGGTCAAGACGCAGGTAAAAGGGCAGAGCTACGGGCAGAAGGCGTTTGCCGGCATTATCGCCTTGCCAGCGGGTCAGCGCATTGAGAACCGTTTCAATGTCCGGCGCGTCCACCAGCAGGACGCGCCGACGCATCTCCTTCGGCAGAGCCGTCAGAGCGCCGGTAAGGGAGAGCAGAGCTGCTTCCTTGTCCACCACGGCCGCCGGGCCGTGGTAATTTTGTAAAAGGCAGCGCAGGGCATGGCCGAAACCGGCCCCCAGCAGCACGGGCAGACCGCCCTCAAAGACATCGGGCGAGAGGGCCTTGACGACGGCTTGTTCGCGTTCTCTTCCTCCGCCGGAAAGCATGGCAAAGCGGCGGCCGCTCTTGTGGACGAGAATATCGGCCAGTTCGGCGCCGTTATAGACGGGCTCAAATGTCGGGCCGTCGTCAAGACTCATGCTTTTTTTGCGCGGGCAGGGGCTGGACGATGATGTCGTCATAACACAGGCGGAAGGAAACGTTCTGATAGATGCGTTCCACCAGCATGTAAGCCCGGCCTATGGAAATTTCCACTCCAGGATAGACGATGCCCGGCACAGTCAGGCAACAGTCGACCGTCAGCTTTTCATCCGCGTGAAGGCAAGTCCACAGATTGTCTCGCGTGCGCATGAGCTGTTTGCGTTCTTCGGTGAGTTTGAGGAGTTTGCGGCTGGCCTCATTGCTGCCTGGCGGCAGATGCCCGGCTACGGCGTTGAGGTGTGTTATGGACTGCGACAGGCCGGAAATCATGTCGTCAATTTTTTCCAGATGGCGGATGTTCAGGGGATCATAGCCAAGAAATATTTTTGTGGTCAGCCCGGCCTTGTTGCCGAGCTGCTTGCCCACATACACCGTGCCGTAGGCATTGACGGTGCTGCCGTAAAGCTGTTCGCGCACAACGAGATTGGCCCCGGCATAAACTGTGGAGTAAAGGCAAAATTTTTCCACAACGATATTGCTGCGGCTGCGCGCTTCCACTTTTTCCAGAAAGGGCGCCAAAATTTTTCCTCCGGCGGTGACGAGGCAGCGTTGTCCGGCTCCGCCGCGCGCGCCGCCTTCTATCATGATATCTTGGCGGGCGCGGACCTCTCCGCCCTCAAGCATGCCCATGATCCGGATGTTGCTGGCCTGGATGGAAAAGCCGGAACGCACTGAGCCGTGAACAGCCATATCTCCCACAAAGAAGATGTTGCCGGTCTGAAAGCTTATGTCCTGCCGCACATTGAGCAGGCATTTGACGGTGATTCTGCCCCCGTTGTAGAAAACATAGCCGTTGGCGGCGGCCAGCAGATATTGAGGATGGGCCGGATCTATGCGGGTGTTCGCCCCGGCCGGGAACGTGGCGTCATTACGTATGAAGCGGGGGTCAGGCTCTTCTCCGGCCTGCTCAAGGGGAATTATCTCCGCCAGCACCTGACCGTTGATGGCATTCTGAACATAACCGAGGCTGTAAAGATCGGAAAAGCCGTCCCTGGGGGCAGGCGTCGGATTCAGATGATTAAAGTCAGGGTTAAAATAGTGCTGCAGATAATATCTCACCGCCTGTCCTCGACAACAGTTAGAGCATTTTCATTTTGAAATGCTTGCTTGACGGCGAAGCAAGTTCGCCTTGCAAGTATTTCGTGGCGTGGATTTTCAAAAAATCCACGCGGAGCGGTCAAATATTTTCCATGTTGAACCGCTCCAGAGCAAATTAACGTGAACACTTGCTGCGGTGCTTAACGGCGAAAGTAAATGTCGCCTACGCTTTGGCAGCGAACAGTGAGGCATTCGCCCCGCCGCCAGAGCAATTTCACGCTGAAATTGCTCTGGAATTCAAGCCGGCCGCATGGCGTTTCAATTTTACAGGAACAGCCCGGTTCTGTAAACACCAACGGCCGGATGCGCGTTTTGATTAGCTGTCATGCCGCTCCCCCCAGTCATGGAGGGAAAGGGGGGTGAGGCCGTCTTCGGAGCGGGAGCAGAGCACAAAGTCAAAATGGGCCGGGTTCAGGCGCACGGCGGCGACACGGGGGCCGCCCTCCTTGAGTTGGAATTCTCCAAAGGCGAGGCCCGCGTCCAGGCGCGACCATCTGTTTTCCTGCTCCGCCGGCGTCGTGCCTTCGGCCCGGGCGTTTGGCCGACAGGTCAGAAAGCAGGCAAGGGCAATGACAAAGACAAGGCGCAAAGGCGCGGAAAAAATGTTGTCCGGCAGGGGCATTTTTTAACCTTACGGGTTGGCGGGCGCTTTTGCAAGGGTTCGAGTTTCGCGGAAAAAAATTTTGCGCTTTCATTTTTTCCTCTTGACAGCCCCATGAAATTAAGTGAACATTCATTCACTCCCAACCAATACCCGGCAAATGGGGTACCCCGTTCATGCGCCGCACGACAG
>JAITGC010000049.1 GCA_031280915.1 Desulfovibrio sp.
ATCCAGAATTCTGCGCCCGAAGCCCTGACGCCGTTCCGACGGAATGACGGCCAAATTGAGTATTTCCAGTTCATTAGCTGTATGGTAAACCGATATATAGGCGACAAGTCGTGGGCCGCGCATCAGCCCAAAAGCAGCGAAAAAAGGCTGAGTAAACGCCTTGAGGCACTGTTCCTCGGACCACGGCATGGAAAAACAGCATTGTTCAAGCTCCCGCACAGCTTTGGCGTGGCTTTTGTCAAGCCGTTGAAAATACACGTGAATTCTATCTGAATATGACATAATGACTATACGCTATTCTCATTTGCGTCAGGCCGGCGGCATTGAAATTGTCGATGCGGACAATAAGCCTTTGGGCGTTATGGACTACAAAACCATAGTGCGCCAGAATCTCTCTCATCGTTCCATTGCTCTTTTACTGCGGGATACAGCTGGACGATTTTTGTTGACCTTTCAGACCGGCGCCGGCTGGAATTTCTCTTCCGTCGCCCCCGTACCCGCCGGCCAATCCTGTGAGACCTGCGCCGCAATCACGTTGCGGCGGCAATGGAATCTGCATACTCACATCCTTCCTGTCGGGCTGTACCCGCCCTGCAAGGAAAACGGAAATAGCTTCGTCGCTGTCTTCAAGGCAAAACTGCCCTCTCTTATGGCTGTAACCCTGACGGCTGAGCCGGAACGGCACTTGCTGTTGAACTATGACGAACTCACAGGCTTGGTCACGCATTTTAGCCATATGCTCACGCCTTACATACGTATTGCTTTGCAGAATGCTTATATTCGTCCGTAGTCGCCGAAGACCCAAAAGTCAATATGAATCTGCGTCATCATCCGCGCGCAAACCCGAAAGCCCGTGGGCGACAGCACGATAAAATCCGGCTTTTCCTTTCTGAAAAATTACTGTACAATCACTGAAATACTTCTGATACAGCTGTCGAAACCGCATTTTTCGAGTTCCGGGATGCGGAGCCGGCTGGTTTCTTTTGAATTCTGTCCGCCGTTGGACAAAACAAATGATCGCTATAATGTCAAAATATATCAGGCGGAATCACATGAAATACATCTTTCTTCGCGCTTTCCATCCGCGGCGATTTGGAACCATTCTCCTGTGTTGTCTGATGCTGACGTGCGCCTGCGTCAACCCGGCCCAAGCTCAAGCCAAATCCCAAATGATCCCTTCTGTATTGACGACGTCGCATATCAATCTTCTCCCATATCTTGAATATTATTTGGATGAAAGCGGTGAAATGGATGAAAAAGAAATTTCAGCTTTACATATTTCTCAATTATTTCAAAGTATTGATATTAAAAATCTGCCTCGTGAAACCGGCGCTTTGTGGCTGCGCTTTACTTTGGCTCCGTTGCCGGAAGGCATACGCTCTTCACCGTTATTTCTTGACTGGGGCGACAGTGTGCCCGGTTTGCCCACTCTGAAACGCAAAATTTTACCGTTGCCCACAGCGGGAAAAGAACCTCAAGTCTGCCTTATCCGGCTTGACGGCATGCCAGGGCCCTGGTTCGCCCCTGTGTTACGCACAGCTGAAAATATCGCCGACAATAGAGAAATGCCCTCCCGCTCCGCCGGCATGCTCGCTCTCGCCGTTGTTATGTTGCTTTGCCTCCTTCGCTGCCTTGCGGAGAAAGGCCAATGGCGCATCTGGGCAGCCGCCTATGCGGGCACGGCTCTTTTGCAGGCTTTTCTCGGCCTGCCCGCCGTTGATCACGGACGTATAGAAATGAACAATCTTGTGGCGGCCCTTGCCCCCGGCCTGGCTTTGATGTTGTTTTCACATGTGGGACGCCGCCTGACAGGAATCCACAATCGAAGCCTGAGCATTCAGTTTTTCCTGCTTTCCCTGCCGGGAGCTGCACTGGCGCTCTTCCCCCTTGTCCCTGATTGCGCCTGGATAACCCGCTATTTTGAGATATGGCCGCTTGGAACGCTTCTCTGCGCCCCGAGCGCTTTGTTTGCCGTTATGGCCGGGATACCCTGCGCCGGGCGTTTTCTGCTGGGCTGCCTCTTGCCGCCGCTGTTTACGGCGGCCGGCCTGTTGTTGGCCGGCAGTGATATCCCGACAAATCTGCTGGCTTCTGCGCCGCTTTGGGGCACAGCCATAAGCGCCATGCTTATCGCAACCACTGCCGCGCCCGCCGCTGAAGCCGCGAAGCTGAACAGAAAAAACTCCGGCAGTCGCGGTGATAACGTCGAACATGCCTCCGGCGCGGATATCTATAATCTTGAGGAACCCCTCGGCGATCCGAATCTGCGCCTCATCCCCGCCCATACCGACAAGGAACGCACCATTGAGGAAAAAGAACTTGCGCATGACCGGAGTGATTTTCTCTCCCAGACTCTTGTGGAAGAGGCCATACGCCTTCCCCTGGAACGCCTGATGCGTGAGGGCGCGGCGCTGGAACACTGCGCTCTGCCGCCCGCTGTCCGGCAGTATGTGGAGAACATGTTGAGCGCGGGCCGGGAAATGGCCAATGTTGTCAGCAACCCCATCGAAACATTGCAGAATCCTTCTCCCAAGCCCCATACTGTATTCAATCTGCAGCATCTTATGCGCAATGCCCATGACTGTGTGGCGCCGACGGCAAAAACGACGGGCATCGGACTTGCCTGGTACATGCCGCCTCATTTGGGACATATGTATGAAGGGGAAGCCGAGGAGCTTGACGGCACGCTCCGTATGCTTTTAGAAAGCGCTGTCCGCGCCACCCGGCACGGCGCTGTGCATTTTTCCGTAAAGCGCGTTCCTGAAAGCGCGGATCCCGGGCATCTGCTTTTCACTATTGAAGACACCGGCTCCGGCATGCCGCCGCATGACCGCTCCAGTCTGGCTTTAACGCGCGCCTGGGAACTGGCTGGCTCGCACAATGGCTTCCTGGGCGTGGAATGCAGTCCGCGAGGCGCCACCATTGCCTTCACCTTACGCATGAAATGCCGGGAAGATGCGATTGAGGAAAATAAGGACAAAGCATTGCCCCATGTCATTATTGCCGCGGAAAGCGCCGTGGACAGGCAACTTTTGTCGCACATACTGAAATCCCTGCCTTGCAAAAGCAGTGAGGCCCGCAGTCTTCATGAGGCATTATTGCTGCATAAAGCAGATCCCGCCCCACTCTTTATTCTGCACGGACGTTTTGCCGACGCGACCGCCCCCCTGCTCCAGCAATTCACAGATGTGGCCACTGCGGCCCTTCTGCCTTTCTGCAAAATCCTCGGCATTACGCGTGATGACAGCCGATGGGATGCCATGGCGCAGGAAGGATTCACCCATGCGCTGCTTGAACCGGTGGACAGCGAGTCCTTCTGTATAACGGTTCGTGAAATTCTTGACGAATCTATTCCAGCCGACATGACGGCGAAAGATCGTGGCACAACTGCGGATATCTCTGATTCTGAACCGACGAAATCCACAGAGAATACGCAAGAATCAGCCCCTCAGGCGGATACCGCACAGACGCAAGCCTCGCCTGGGGAGAAAGACACTCCACCCGCGCAGGACGCTCAAGGCCGTCCGCCTCTTCCCGAGCTTTTCACTGCGGATGCATTGTCCGGACAGAATACACAAATCAAAATTCCCACTCTCACCGCCCTGCCCGATCTCTTGAGCTTTGCGGAGTCATTGCGTCTTCCCGCAAATAACAGCATCGGGCAAACCATGTCCTTTATGCCCTCAGAGCCTTTCAACGGCCTGTTTAGTTCCACTATGCCGCTTCCCACAGACAACGTGCCCACACCCAAAACAACGGATAAGCCCCTGCCGGATATTTTCCCGCCAACTGAAACCTCGCCGCTCGCCGTCCGGCCGCCCAAACCGGAAATACCCTCCATCCGGCAGGAGATCAAACGACCACTGGCCGACGACAAAAAAACAGATGGCCCGCCGAAAATTTTTCTAAAGGCGGTCGATAAAGACAAGCCTGAAGAGACTCCGGCAATGACCGCCACTGTGTCCGTCAACGGGGGGAAACAACCGGAAGCGTCCGCCGAAAGTGGAGATGAAGTATATTCCGCCCCTCAGGAGCACGAGCGGACGCCTTCATCGAAAATGCCGCAAGCCAGTGAATTTGTACAAAAAGAGCAGGCGCCCCAACACGCATTGGCCGAAAAAAATGAACTGAACAGAACGATTCCCGTCCCTGCCGCTGCTTCCAATGCCGTGACGGATGCGAAACCGGTAACGCGGGAACATTCTCCAAAATCCACGTTCCACTCTCATCAGAAAATTCGCAAAGGAGAATCCGGTGGAATTGGCCCTGTCGCTTCTCAGCATAGTGTCCAAAACCTCCCTGACACGCCCGCTGGGAACGCGCAAGGAGACGTGAAGGAGAAACGACGACCTGAAAATCCGCTACCCGCGAAAAATTCGACTGTTTCCTCCACTGGAAAGGGACAGGGCGAATGGGTCGGCGAACCCATACCCATAGTTGCGGAAAAAACACCCTCTCAGCCTTCCCTGCAAGGCAAGTTGAAAATCAAGAATGTGTTAAAAGAAAAGAAAACTGCCCCAAAGGCTGCCGCTTTTTCGCATGCGTCCGCCTCCACGCCTGACCATCAGGCAAACAAAGAGGCTTCCCCCGATGTGCCGAAAACGGCCGATGCGGCGGCGTCCACCGCAACCAAAGAGCAGAATGCTTCTTTTATGGACTTTATTGCCGACATGGATACTTCTGTGAGAGATGAGACAAATATTGTAAAGGAAGTAAAAGAACAATTCCCCGTTCACGTGAAAGCGGCCAGAGATGACAATGCCGCCAATGGTGAGGCGAAAAAAAATCCGGCGCCGGCCCAGAAGGAAGGATTTGAGCCGAAACATCAGCATCAGCGGGAGGCTGATAAAACAATGCAGCGCCTTGTTGAACGGCTTGACAGGGCCGTGAACGATGCGCAAAACGCCTTCACTCAGCGTCGCGCGGCCGCTGTGGGCGAAGCCGCCCAGCGTATTGCCGTTGAATCGGACAATTTCGGTCTGAGGGTGCTTGCCCGCATGGCCCGTTGCGTGGAGCGCGCCGCCCGCGCCAACGATATGAACGCTCTCAAGGATCTGTTGCCGGAACTCACTGCGGCTGTTGAAAGAAATCGCATAGCGCTCGTGCAGCGGAGTTAAGCCAACGACTCATAAACAAAAATATCGACATGCCGCTTTTGGTTTTGGAGACCTTGATTTTTCTGGCTGTCCAGGTTCTGTCCTGGGCAGCCGTCTGCCACGCTTTACTGACCAAGCGCGACCCCCGTTCAGCGCTCAGTTGGACAGTGATATCACTGTTTCTGCCCGTGCTTGGCCCAATGTTTTACATTCTCTTCGGCATAAGCCGGGCGGAAAGCAGGGCCAACAGATTAATGCGGCGTCTCGCGGCGGCTGAGCCGGAATACGCTCATCCTCCTTTTCCCCAGGAACCGCCGGAGCAAATCCCTCCCCATCTTCTCGAAATGGAACTTCCAGGCCGTTATCTGACAAGCAGACATTTGTGCGGCGGCAATGATATTATACCGCTCTATAATGGCGACGCGGCATATCCCGCCATGCTTGACGCCGTCAATCATGCGCAGGATCATGTCTATCTGGCAAGTTACATCTTCAAATCCGGCAAGATATGCGAGGCATTCATTGAAGCCATGTCCAAGGCCGTGGGCCGGGGTGCTGATGTGAGGGTGCTGATTGACGGCATTGGAGCGTTTTACTCTCCTTCCAAGCCATGGAAACGCATGGCCGGCCAAGGCGTGCATGTCGAATTTTTTCTCCCACCCCGCCTTTTTCCGCCAAATTTTGGCATCAATCTACGCAATCATCGTAAAATACTGATTTGCGACAATACGGCCTTTACGGGGGGGATAAACATTGCCGATCACAACTGCCTTTGTGAATACCCCAAAAACGGCATTCAGGATGTTCATTTCCGCTGTCAGGGACCAATTGTTCAGGATCTCAGACGGGCTTTTCTACTGAACTGGGGTTTCAGCACAGGCAAGTACGACCCTCTTGAATCCGACAAAACTCCCGTAGCGGGTTCCAGCCGCTGCCGCCTTGTCATGGACGGCCCCGGTTCGCACATTGAAATCCTCAATGAGTTGTTCTGCGGCGCCATCAGCGCGGCCAAAGGCATCATACGGATCATGACGCCTTATTTTCTTCCTTCCCATGACATTATGGCGGCTTTGCGCTCCGCAGCCCGGCGCGGCATTGAGGTATGGATCGTGTTACCCGGTAAAAACAATTTGCCTTACATGCACTGGGCCATGCTCCGCCTTCTGCCGACCCTGCTTCAAGCGGGAGTCAGGATATGGCTCCAGCCGCCGCCTTTCGCCCATAGCAAACTTATGACAATTGACGGAAACTACAGCCAGATTGGCTCGGCAAACCTTGATGCCCGCAGCCTGCATTTGAATTTTGAACTGAATATGGAGGTTTTCGACACGAGGCTGCATGACCGGCTCGCTGAACACATTGACACGGCCATCGCCAAGGGGCGGGAAATCACACTGAAGGAAATTGAAGCTCAGCCTCTCCCCGTTAAACTGCGCAACGCGGCCTGCTGGATATTTTCACCCTATCTTTGATGAAAATTGAAATCAGGAGCGATAATCCGCATTCAGACTCACATATTCGTGACCGAGATCCGAGGCCAAAAAAACATATGACCCCGGTCCGCTTCCGAGGGAGATATCAACGTGTATGTCCCTGGCTTTAAGAAGGTCCGACAAAATTTCTTCCTGGTCATCATCAACAGGCCGGCCTTTGACAAAGCGTTCAATGCCGCACAGGGAAAGGCAGACCTCCGCCGGTTCGAAATCCGCCCCACTGTATCCGATGGCTGTGACAATGCGTCCCCAATTGGCGTCTCCGCCATAGATGGCTGTTTTGACAAGCTGGGAATGCCCCACGCTACGGGCCGCCAGTGCCGCGTCCGCATCGCTGCATGCCCCTCTTACCGTTATGTGGATGACCTTGGCCGCGCCTTCACCGTCTTTAACCAGCATGTAAGCCACACTTCCCAAAATTTCCGTAAGGGATTCCTCAAAGAGGGTCAAATCGGCTTCTGTTTTGATCGGCACTGAAGCGCCGTTGGCAAGGCCCAGAATGGTGTCGTTGGTGGACGTGTCTCCGTCCACACTGACCCTGTTGAAAGTTTTATCGGCGGCTCGTTTGAACATGCTACGCCAGGAGTTTTGCTCCACCATCGCGTCCGTCAGGACGACGCAGAGCATAGTGGCCATGTTTGGGCAAATCATGCCGGCCCCTTTGGCCATAACCGTCAGGCGCGTATGGCCGGCGCTCAGGTCAAGGCCGCGCGCGGCGAACTTGGGGAAAGCATCCGTGGTCATGAAGGCGCGGGTAAAGGCTTCGGCATCCCGGCTTCCAAGGCTTTCAACAAGTTTCGGCACAGCGGCCCGCCAGCGATCCATAGGAAGCTGCGGCCCAATAACGCCTGTGGAAAGCGGCAGGATCTCCTCCGGCACAAGATTGATTCTTTCTGCAACCATGCGCTGCGTGGCCCGGCAGTTTTCAAGACCCTGTTCGCCGGTGCAGGCGTTGGCTTGCCCGGAATTGGCGAGGACGGCGCGTACCGGCCCGCTATTACGCAAAATCTCCCGACATATCTGTACGGGAGCCGCCTGAAAACGGTTTTGGGTAAAGAGGCCTGAAACCACACAGGGAAATTCAGACACTATCAGGCCAAGATCATCACGCCCGGCTTTTTTGAAGGCGGCTGCGGCCGTTCCGGACTTAAATCCCCTGGGCAAATCGTTAATCGTCACTTTCTGTTCCTCTGTATCTCCTCAGCCAGTGCCGCCGGCACGCGTTCATAATGATCAAACTGCATGGTAAAAGTGGCCCGGCCTTGCGTCCGGGAGCGCAAGTCAGTGGCATAACCGAACATTGAGGCCAGCGGCACTTGAGCGCGTATGCTCTGCGCGCCGCCCGCACGGGCTTCCATACTCTGCACCCGCCCGCGTCTGCCGTTCAGATCGCCCATAACGTCGCCGAGATATTCTTCCGGCGTCACAACCTCAACATCCATAATCGGTTCCAGCAATACGGGCGCGGCTTTTTGCATGGCATCCTTGATAGCCATGGAACCGGCGACATAGAAGGCCTGTTCCGAGGAGTCCACCTCGTGGTAAGAGCCGAAGATCAAATTAACCTTGACGTCTACACACGGAAAACCCGCCAGCACACCGGATTTCATGGCATCCCGTATGCCCTTGTCAATGGCCGGTATGTATTCTTTGGGAATCACGCCGCCGGTTATGGAATTTACGAATTCGTACCCATTGCCGGAATTCGGTTCCACCTCGATGACGCAATGACCGTATTGCCCGCGTCCTCCGGACTGCTTGGCGTGTTTCATGTCCGCCTTGGCGTGTTTTGATATGGTTTCACGGTAAGCAACCTGCGGTTTGCCTACATTGGCGTTGACATTAAATTCCCGCGTAAGACGGTCCACTATAATTTCCAGATGCAATTCTCCCATGCCGGCAATGAGGGTTTGATTGGTCTCCTCATCGCCTTTGACGCGGAAGGACGGATCTTCCTTGGCCAATTTGCTCAGAGCGGCTGAAAGCGCATCCCTGTCGGCCTTTGTCTTGGGTTCAATGGCGACTTCAATGACCGGTTCAGGAATATTGAGAGATTCCAGCACAACCGTCCGTTTTTCATCGCAGAGTGTATCGCCGGTGGAAGCGTTTTTCAGGCCGACCAGAGCCACAATATCACCCGCTCCGGCCCATTTGATGTCTTCACGCTTGTTAGCATGCATTTTCAGAATACGGCCGATACGTTCCTTCTTACCCGTGTTGGCATTGTAAACGCCGGTACCTGATTCAAGACAACCTGAATAAATGCGGAAAAAAGAAAGATGCCCGATAAAGGGATCGGAAAAAAGCTTGAATACCAAACCAGCCAGCGGTTCCTTGTCATCGCAACGACATTCGACGAGTTTTTCCCCATTGTCCTGGTCATGACCGAGCATGGGGAGGATATCCACAGGCGAGGGCAGGTAATCCACCACTGCATCCAGCAGCGGCTGCACGCCCATATTACGAAAAGCCGAACCGCAGAACACCGGCACGATATTCCGCGCCATAGTCGCCTTGCGCACACAGGAAATAATTTCTTCCTCCGTCAGACTTTCTCCGCCGAGATATTTTTCCAGCAGGGCCTCGTCCTCTTCCGCCACAGCTTCCAAAAGCTCATGATGTTTTTCTTCCACAAGAGCGCGCATTTCAGCGGGCACGTCTTCGACGGTGAATTCGGCCCCCTTGGTGCTTTTGTCAAAACGCACGGCCTTCATGCGCACCAAGTCAACTACACCCTCGAACTTGTCTTCCGCGCCGATGGGCAATTGAAGCGATACGGCTTTGGCGCCGAGGCGATCGTGGATCATCTCCAGGCAGCGTGTGTAGTTTGCGCCTATCCTGTCCATCTTGTTTACAAAACAGATGCGCGGCACGTTGTAGCGATCAGCCTGACGCCATACGGTTTCAGACTGTGGCTCTACGCCGGCGACGGCGTCAAAGACGCACACAGCGCCATCAAGTACACGCAGCGAACGCTCCACTTCTATGGTGAAGTCCACGTGACCGGGCGTGTCAATAATGTTGATGCGGCAGTCTTTCCAAAAGCAGGTCGTGGCGGCCGAGGTAATTGTTATGCCGCGTTCCTGCTCCTGTTCCATCCAATCCATGGTGGCGGCGCCGTCATGCACCTCGCCGATTTTATGGGAAACGCCGGTGTAATACAGAATGCGTTCAGTAGTCGTGGTCTTGCCGGCGTCAATATGGGCCATGATGCCGATATTGCGCTGCTTGTCTAAAGGAACAGTGCGGGACACGATTGCCTCCCTGTGCTCTTGCGCAACGCAGCCTCCTTACGGAGGCTGCGTTGTCACTGAGATTTGTGTTTTGGGTTTTACCAGCGGTAATGAGAAAAAGCCTTGTTGGCGTCAGCCATGCGGTGAGTGTCTTCCCGCTTTTTGACCGCGCCGCCCCGGCCATTGTATGCGTCAAGAAATTCCGCGGAAAGTTTGGATATCATCCCCTTTTCTCCACGCGCACGGGCATAGTTGATAAGCCAGCGAATGGAAAGGGAAATCTGGCGATCAGAACGGACTTCCATTGGCACCTGATACGTTGCGCCGCCCACTCTGCGAGCTTTGACTTCCATGTGCGGCTTGACGTTATCAAGGGCTTTTTCAAAGGCCCGCATGGGGTCTTCGCCTGTCTTTTCAGCAAGATTTTCCAGGGAATTATAAAAAATTTTCTCGGCGGCTCCCTTTTTGCCGTCATACATGAGCCGGTTCACAAATTTTGTCACCAAGCGGCTCGAATACAACGGATCGGGCAAAATTTCTCTTTTGGGAACAGGACCTTTACGGGGCATGATTTTCTCCTTATTGGGCAATTTTGCGACGCCGCCAGCCCCGCATCATCCTCTCCCAGACAGAAGCATTCCTGAGGGGAGGCAATGCATGACGCGCGCCGCGTCGGAAACTACTTCGGCCGCTTCGCGCCGTATTTGGAGCGGCTCTTCCGGCGGTCGGCCACACCCGACGCGTCCAGCGTGCCGCGAACGATGTGATAGCGCACACCGGGCAAGTCCTTAACGCGGCCTCCGCGAATAATGACCACAGAGTGCTCCTGAAGATTGTGGCCTTCACCGGGGATATACGCGGTCACCTCAATTCCGTTTGTCAGGCGCACACGGGCGACTTTACGCAAAGCGGAGTTGGGCTTTTTCGGCGTCGTGGTATATACGCGTGTACACACACCCCGCCGTTGCGGACAAGCCTGCAAGGCCGGGGTTTTCTTACGTTTGATGACGGCTTTCCGCTCAATGCGGATAAGCTGACTGATAGTAGGCATTATCTCCTCCGAAAAATAAAACAGCAACCGAAAAACTCAAGAACAAGAAAGTAAGCATAGTCTGCTTGTCATGTTTTGTCAAGCATTGTATGATTTTTCTCAAAAAACAAACGTCAATTTGTCCTAAAAGGCCGCGCTGACACGCCCCTGGCTGAGCCGCACAAGGCAAAGGGGCAGATCCCGCCACCAAAGTCCGGCCTCCCGGCCCGCAAGCCCCGTCATCCGGCTCTGGCCGCGAAGCAAATCCTGAACATCTTTTATACCCTCCAAGACAAGACTTTTTCCCTTGTTCGCCGGGCATGGCAACAGAGAACGCAAACGTGGCGCCAGCCTGAAGCGCCCCCCTGTCAGTCTGCCCAACGGCATGCCTTGCCAGATAAAACCCGGCGACAAAAAAGCTGAAGCCCGTGAAGGGGAAAAATACACCTGCTCGCCGTATTGAACGGCTAGGCCGGGCGGCAGAAGCCCAGGGTCGCAGCAATCTCCCTCAAGGGTTTCCAAGGTAACAGTTTGTCCCGGAGAGTTACACTTCGGCAATTTTCGAAATGGCTCCGGCGTGTTCCAACCCCGCGCGTCCCGCTCGGCATGATTGGCCGCGTGTGAGACGGGCTTACGCAGACGGACGAGAAAAAATCCCTGGGATTCGGATTTGTCGCCGTCTATTCTGAGCGCCCCACTGCCGCCGGCACGCTCTTCGAAGACAAATCCCGGAAAAGGCTCCAAAGGATCACGTTCAAGACCGAGGACTTCTTCGGCAAAACGCAGTTGTTCTTCATTTTCCCGCTCATTTGTGGTGCAGGTGGAATACACCAACCTGCCTCCCTCTTTGAGCAGCTCCGCGGCCTTTGTCAGCAGCAGTCGCTGCAGGGCCGTCAGCCTGCCGATTTTTTCGCCGCGCCAGAGTTTGAGCACTTCCGGGTTCTTGCGCGCTGTGCCCCAACCGGAACAGGGCGCATCCAAAAGTATCGCCCGGCAAGACCCCGGCGACAAAGGCACATCCTGGCCGGGATAGGCGCTCGTCGCGGCATGCGTCAGATTCACCGCGTGAAGATTGGCCCGGAGTGTCGCAAGGCGCGCTTTTGCCGGCTCATTGGCCAGCACAAAACCAACAGGGCCTGTCAATTGAGCAAGGAAGCCGCTTTTGCCGCCCGGACTGGCGCACATGTCCAACACGCACTCGCCGGCGGCAGGAGCCAGGGCAAGGGGCGGCAGCATGGAAGAACGATCCTGAATGTAAATATAGCCAAAAAATGCCGCCAAAGACGCACCCAGCGGGCGCGGCCCGTATTCCAGGCGGCGGCAGAAGGGAGAAAATTCTTCCGGCGCGAAAACATATCCCTCCGCGCGCAACAGAGCTTCCACAAGAACCGCATATTCCGGCTCACACACCAGACGGAAAGAACGACGTAACCGCATAGATCCCGCAAAATTACCGCAAGGCGCGAACTTGCCTTTGCCGTCGAACGACAATTTCAAAAGCGAACGCTTTACTGAAACTGCACAAAATTTTTCAGCAGGCCCAGCAGTTCATAGCGCAATTCCTCATCCTGCAGGGCAAAGTAAATATTGGCGGTAAGAAATTCGGCCCAGTCTCCCGCGTCAAACCGCATACCCGACATACGCACGGCCAGCATCCCGCTGTTCTGCGCCATGACCTGCAAGGCGTCGGTAAGCTGCAACTCTCCCCCATGCCCAGGCTTTACCTTGTCCAGGTGATTAAAAATTTCCGGCGTGAGCACATAGCGCCCCACAATGGCAAGGCGCGACGGGGCTTCTTCCCGCTTAGGCTTTTCCACCATGCTGCGCACCCGGAAAATGCCCGGGGACACCTCCTGCCCGTCAATAATTCCGTAACGGCTGACTTTTTCGAAAGGCACTTCCATTACGCCAATAACGGACATTTTTTCGGCCATGGCCACTTCAATGAGTTGGCCTATGGCCGGCACGCCGCCGAACATCAAATCATCGCCCACCATTATGGCAAAGGGGTCGTCGCGCACCAGTTCCCGCGCGCAAAGCACGGCATGACCCAAACCGAGTTGTTTTTTCTGCCGTACGGACATGATATTGACCATTTCCGCCACAGCGCGCACCTCTTTCAGCTTGTCAAGCTTGCCCGCGCGTTCAAGCACCGACTCCAACTGGAGGTTGTAATCAAAATGATCCTCAATGACGCTTTTATCGCGATTTGTCACAAATATCACATCTTCAATCTTCGCCCGCTGCGCCTCCTCAACAACATACTGAATGACCGGCTTATTATAGATGGGCAGCATTTCCTTGGGAATATTCTTGGTTGCGGGCAACGAACGCGTACCCCAGCCGGCGACGGGAATGACCACTTTGCGGATATTTTTCATGTGCGCCTCCGTTTAGAGCATTTTCACTTTTAAATGCTTGCTTGACGGCGAAACAAGTTTACCTTGCAAGCACTTCGTGGCACGGATTTCCAAAAAAATCCGCGCTGAGCGGTCAAACATTTTCAATGTTGAACCGCTCTAACAACTCGACAGACTTCACATACATGCTAATGTTCGCTCAAAAGCCCGGCAAAGGCAAGAAAAAACAGGCACTCACCCAGAGGGAACCGGCCGCTCAGTCCAAAGGGGGAGTTTTTTTGCCGAGGAAGCGCAAGAGGGCATCCAGCGTGGTGCAGGGATGGGGCGGACAGCCGGGTATGAAAAGGTCAACGGGCATATGAGGCGGCGCGCCCTCCTGGATGCCGGCCGACAACGCCACGGACGCCGCCGGATCGCGAAACAGACCGCCGGAGATGGCACATGCTCCCACGGCAATGACACAACTGGGCGAAGGCATGGCCGCCCGGCAGTCTTCCAGTGCCTGACGCATATTCCGGGACACGGGGCCAGTCAGGGCAATGGCGTCGGCATGACGCGGAGAGGCGACAAAATCAATGCCGAAACGTCCCATATCGTATACAAGGGTTGTCAGCACATTGAGATCCGCCTCACAGGCTCCGCAACCGGCCGCCGTAACCTGACGCAAACGGAATGAACGGGCGAGGGATCTGTCCCTCGCGGTCACGGGTGTAATGGGCGACTCCGGCAGGACATAGCGACGTCCGTCAGTCCCGCCGGGCAGACCGTGTGATGCGGGCAAGCCGCCTCCCGGCAGTGAAGGCGCGCAATATCGGGCAGGCCGCACGATGAGCGCTTCACGCACCGTTGAGGCCAGACGCCAGTCCACAGTGAAAATAATGGCTCCCTTCGGACAGGCGCGGGCGCATTCACCACAGAAGGAACACAGGCCCATATCAAGGGAGAGGCCGTCTTCCTCGCGGTATATCGCATGCGCGGGGCAAACCTCAAGGCAACAGCGGCAGCCATCCCCCGCCGCGGCCGGGCAGCGCTCCGCGTCAATAAAGGGCCTGCCCCGAAAACGCGCGGGCAGGTCCGGCAATGCATCGGGGAATGTCCCTGTACGCGCCCCCTGACGCAAACGTTCCAGAAAAATTTCCAGCACGGCACGTCCCTCCGCTACAAATCATGCCCGCAGTACGACAGATTAAAACTTTTGTTGCACAGTGGAAAATCGGATATCTGCTGTCCGCGCATGGCCAGAGCAAGGCCGGCCCAATTGTGAAACGAGGGATCAACAACGGCATAGGCGGCAAGCCCGCCCCCTTTGTCCGTCAGGGCGACGTGGCAGACTTCGCCGCGCCAGCCTTCAATCAAAACCGCGGCTAAACGCTCCGGGGCAAGGGGCAGCGTCTCATCCGCATCCGGCCGGAAACGGTATTCGCCTTCAGGGAGATCGCGCAGAGCATCCAGACAAAAGGAGGCCGAAGCCGCAATTTCATCACAGCGCACTTTTGTTCTGGCATTGACATCACCGGTATCAGCCGTGCACAACGCCGGGGGTGCGGGTAAGCCGGGCAGGGGATGACTGCGCCGTGCATCCGGCGAAAGGCCGCATGCACGCGAGGCCGGGCCAACCAGACCCAGGGCGACCGCATCCGCCTTCGTCAATGCCCCGATACCGGTCAAGCGCGCCATGACGGAGGGTGAATCCCATATCAAATGCGTCGCGCCGCGCACATCCCGCAATATGGTTTCCATCTTCTTCGCCATTTCACGGGCCAAGATCGTATTGACATCAAAGTTTGTTCCGCCCGGCCGCAGCAGGCCACGGCTGAAACGGCTGCCGCAAAGCATGGCGCTCATGTTCAGCCAGTCGCCGCGCAGACGGCCGCAGAAGGCGGAAGTAGGCAAAAAACCAACATCACCGGCAATGGCTCCCACATCGCCTGTGTGGCAGGCAAGGCGTTCCAATTCCAGAGCCAAGGCGCGGATATAATGGCCACGCGGCGGAACGGGAGTGTCCGTCAGGCTTTCCAGCAAGGCGCAGCAGGCCCAGGTGTGTGCCGCTGTACTGTCACCGGCCGTCACTTCCACAAGGGACGGAATGCGCGCGGGAGACAGGCCGGCCAACAGCTTTTCCACACCACGGTGATGATATCCCAGGGAAATTTCGAGATGCAGGACTTCTTCGCCCAGACACTGAAAGCGAAAATGACCGCATTCAATCACGCCGGCATGAATGGGGCCCACAGAGACCTCATGCACTTCATCGCCGTCCACCCGGTAAAAATCCATATCGCCCGCGGCCGGGCCAGAGGGGTTCTCAAAACGCGCCGGTTTGAGCCAGGGATGTCCTTCCGGCAAAATGCCATTTTTTTCGTAAATCACCCGTTCGAACAGGTGGAGCGCGGGCACGGCCCGCGCCATTGAAGGATACTTGCCGGAAACAGGCGCGCGCGCCACGGTGAGCAGCCCCGTCGCGTCATCCGCCAGCACGGCGTAAAGAAAGTGTGTACCATTATTTTCGACGCGGTGTTCCAGCCTGCCACGCGCTACCGCAAAAAAGGCGGCGATCCGGCATCCGGTTCGTACGCTTCCGGCAATCCAACGCGCAAAAGAATCAAAATTCATGTCCGGCACATCGCCAAGAGAAACAGCCGCGCCGTTGCGCAAAGACAATGCCTCAAAAGCTCCATCGTCTGGCCGACGCTCTGAAGAAGATGCTCTCATGGTTTTCTCAGCGTTCCAATCTTTCAGGGCTGAAATGCCTGCGCCGCGGCGCTGTCCAGGGCAACGCGCAGCCAGTCGGGCAAAAACAGGCCCAGGGCCAGCGCCGCGAATATCAGGCAGGCCGAAGGAGCGACTAAAAGAGGCGCTTCGCGGCCAGCCGGCTTGAGGTCGTGCGGGATTGCGCCCCGGCACATGTGCAGCGTGGGCGTTATCATACCCACAAAGATAATGCCGAGCAGGACAAGAAAAATTCCGGCCGGCAAAAACAATCCCTTGGCCAGCAACCCCTGGAGAACGGAAAATTCGCTGATGAAAACGACAAAGGGAGGTGTGCCGGTGATGGCGATAATGCCGCTCATCCACAAGGCCGAAGTTACAGGCAAAGCTTTTGCCATGCCCGATACATCATGACAGGATTTGGTGTGGTAGCGCGCCAGAATAT
Source organism: Desulfovibrio sp. (assembly GCA_031280915.1). Classification (GTDB taxonomy): domain Bacteria; phylum Desulfobacterota; class Desulfovibrionia; order Desulfovibrionales; family Desulfovibrionaceae; genus Desulfovibrio. Next base: position 16,367 of record JAITGC010000049.1, read on the forward strand.
TGCCGGACAATAAAAAAAGAGCGGCCTTGACGAGGGAATGGCCGATCATGTGGAGCAGCCCGCCCCGCCCCGCCGCCAGCCCGACGCCCAATGATATGAACAGAATGCCCATGTGCTCCACGCTGGAATAAGCCAACATGCGCTTAAAATCGCCCAGGTTGACGATAAAAAGCGTGGCGATAAGCATGGAAAAAAAGCCGAAGACAAGGAGCAGAGTTGAACTGAACTGGGCGAATCCGACGGCCAGGGCCACTTCCTGCGCGCGAAAAACCCCGAGAAAAGCGCAGTTGAGCAAGGCTCCGGAAAGCAGGGCCGACACCAGAGACGGGGCTTCACTGTGGGCGTCCGGCAGCCAGGTGTGCATGGGAGCTATGCCCATCTTCGCGCCATAACCGATGAGCAGAAAGACAAAAGCGGTTTTGAACCAACCGGCGTGAACCCCTCCGTCATTGGCCGATAAAGCGCTTACCGACATGTCCACCGCCTGACCAGCCTCGCTCTGCATGGAAATATCGAGCAAAAGATTGCCGATGAGCGCCAGGCCGATGCCCACCGAACAGATAAGCAGATATTTCCAGGCCGCCTCTAGGGAACGTTTGTGGCGGTGAAAATAAATCAGCGGGGCGCTGACCACAGTGGTAGTTTCAATGCCAACCCAGAGCAGGCCGAGATGGCGCGTGGCGGCCGCAAGAACGGCCGAGGCCAAAAAAAGCAACATACAAGATGTAAACACCGCTTCCGGCGTGTTGGAAAAATGCAAGTTCTGGTAGAAATCTCTGCGGGTTCCGGGCTGTTCATTCTTCAGGTAAGCGACGGCGTAAAGGGAGGCCACGAAAAAAAGCGCGCAGGTCAGGCTCAGCACAAGGCGCCCCATGGCGTCAAGACACAGCAGTTCACCACCAAAGGAAGCCGGCTCCACAAACCATGTCGCTCCGGCCAGGACAAGCTCGCAAGCCGCCGTCAGCACCAGCAGCGCGCGGCGCGGCGAGTCCGCCAGGATAAAGCGACAGGCCGCTGCCGCGCTCAACGGCAACAGCAGCAACAAAGGCAGGAGCACCAGAGAAACAGACATGCTCTTTAATCCCGCAGAGAAGCGAACCGTTCCACATCCGTGGAGTCAAAGGCTCGGTTGATGTGGGTGAGGGCAATGCCCATGACGAAGGAAGCGACCAGAATATCCATAAGTATGGAAAGCTCAAGCCATATCGCGCTCTCTTGGGCCATCGGCACACTCAAAAGGTATATGCCGTTTTCCATGACGAGATAACCGAATATCTGCGTCAAGGCCATACGTCGCGAGATGATGAGCAGCAGGCCGGAGAAGATTGTGGCGAAAGCCGTTGGAAAAATTTGCGAGAACAGCGGATTGGCCGCCATTTCCAAACGGGAATTCAACCACAGGGAAAAAATGAAGGCCACGATTCCCAGCAATGTTGAGCCGGTATTGCCGAGATAAAATGCGCCGGGAGGCTGCGGGGGCAATTTTTTGTACGTACGCCACAAGAGCAGGGGCAACAGCCCGGCCTTAATCGCCACGAAAACGACCGCAGTCACCCAAAGATGCACGTCCGCTCCGCCGCCTGAAACTAACAGCGGCATAAAACCCAGAACAAGTCCTTGCAGGCCGATAAGGCGGATGCTCAGGCGGCGGCGTTCTACCCCAAGCAGGCAGAAGTCGCTTATGACAACGAGGCCGAGAGCTGCGCCCAAGGCGCTGCCGCCATCGGAAAAAATTCCCGTCATGCCCGCCCCCACAGAGTAAGGGCGGCAAGACTGGCAAAGGCGCCCGCCATGGCCAGGAACTGAGGAATCCGCTCCATCCGCAAACGTGCCATCAGAGACTCCACAAAGCCTGTCAATACCCCCATGCCGAAAACGGCCGCCAGCGTCAACACCCAGTTGAAAAACATTCCGGCGAGGGAGAAATATCCGCCGTATTCCTGCGACAAGCCCAGAGAGCCGGGCAGGAGAACTCCCACGATGAGCAGGCTGAAAACCCACAACTTCAGAGCAGCCGCGTATTCCAGGAATGCCAGGTCAGGCCCGCTGTGATCCAGGATCATTACTTCATGAATCATAGTGAGTTCCAGATGCGTATTGGGGTCATCCACCGGAATGCGGCTGTTTTCGGACAACAAAAGCAAGAACAGGGAAAAAGCGAGCATAAGGCGCGGCATCCAGTCACCCTCTTCCCATAGATCGGCGTCCGCCGCCAGAACGGACAAGGAGAATTGCTGCGACTGCTGACAAAGAATAAACAGGCAAAACAAAAAAATCGGCTCGGCCAGCGCCGAGAATAGTGCTTCGCGAGCCGCGCCCATCCCTTCAAAGGCGCTGCCGGTATCCAGAGCGGCGAGCAGCAGGGAAAAACGCGCAAGGCAAAACAGACCGGCGAGCAGCACAAAATCGCCGGGGAAAGCCAACAGTGCGCGGGAGTGCCCAAAGGGCAGCAGAACAAGCGCCATTAGGGACACGGACGCGCAACTCACCGGGGCCGCCCTGAAAAACCAGGTGGTGACGCTGGGATAAACCGGACTTTTGCCTATGAGCCTGCGCAAATCATAATAGAGTTGCAGCAACGGCCGCCCTTTGCGCCCCCCCATGAAAGCTTTGACGCGGTTAATAATGCCGGGGAGCAGAGGCGCCAGCAGCAGTGAAAGAATAATGCCGCTCAGAGACGCGAGGATCTGCATGGCCTTATGCCCATCCCAGCGCCCAGGTCAGGGCCGCTACAAGAGCGATGACGATATATAAAATATACATGTTTACAAGACCGCTCTGCATGTTTTTTGCCGCTTCGGCCACTGCGGCCGAGGGGCGGAACAACAAACAGTTCCACCATTCCGTCAGCCAGTCGGGGCATGTGACAACAACCTTTGAACATTCGGGAAACAGTCCTTGCACGCTTGCTCCCCGCGCGCGGACGCGCGTCAGCGGTTTAAGCAGCAAGGCAAAAGACCGGGAAAAGGATGCCCCTGAGTACTGCATACGGGCTGTGGGGCGGCAATAGCCGCAAGCCCAGGTAGTACCCGGCGACGAACCGTTTTTGTTCACAATTTTTTGCCGCGCCGCGCTTGCAAGGCCGAAAAGCGCCACAAGGGCAAAACAGCAGGCGGCATATCCCGCGAGAACATCAATGCCGAGAGCAATGCCGTTCGTATAGGCTGCGTACCAGGCAAGCCCGTCGGGAGCATCAAGAGCCGGGAACAGATTCGCGGCCATCCAGAGCAGAAAGGGCTTGAACGCGGCAAGCAGCTTCGGCCCGGCAAGACCACCACCCAGACACAGCAGTGCCAAAAACAGCATTGCTACCCTGAATGCCCTTTCCGGTTCCTGAGCATGCAGGCCGTCCGGGCTGCGCGGCGCGCCGAGAAAGGCCAGACCGTAAGTCCGCGCAAAGGTAAAGAGAGCCATGCCCGCGATACCGCCAAGTATGAAGAAAGCCCCCCAAAACAGAAAGACGGTTTCTGCCGTTCCCGCGTTCTTGCCGGCAATGGCGAAGCCCATAAAAAGCAACATCTCGCTCATGAAGCCGTTTAAGGGAGGGCAGCCGGCAATGGCGGCGCTGCCCAGGGCAAAACAGCCGCCCGTAAAGGGAATTCGCTGTTGCAGGCCGCCCAAACGATGGATAAGTGTCGTGTGGGTGTGTTCTTTCACTGCATTGGCCGCCAGAAAAAGCAGGCTTTTAAAAATCGAGTGATTCCAGATGTGCAGAAAAGCGCCCGCCGCCAACAGGGCAGCGGCGACAGGTATGCCGTGTCTGCCCGCAAGCAGCGCGCCGCCGAAGCCAAAACAGATAATACCCATATTTTCAGCGC
>JAITGC010000078.1 GCA_031280915.1 Desulfovibrio sp.
AGCCCAGACCCGATCTGAGACATCATGCCGACGGTGTGCTGGCTGCATGTTTCCTCCTGTTTTGTAAGGAGGATACCACAAAACTACGCCAAACAAAAGTCTATTGACGACACTATCTAAAGCATGTACTGTGAAATCAGCAGCCCCGACGGGATATTTTGAGGATGCGGCGATAGTGGCGGCGAGGAATATGCGTTTCCTCCCCGGAAAAATCAGGGGGCAACCGGTGAATACGGTGGTTCTTCTGCCGTTTGTCTTTCATTTGCGGTAGGCCGGCATACGTTTTCATTCCGCCATGCGGAAATCCACACGGATTTTATATATCTTCGTGGCCGGCAGGTTGAGCACGGCAATGCCGGTGCGCCCGGCAATGCCGTCAAGCACGGCCTGAGCTTCCTCGCGCGAGGGGCTGATCAGCGTAAACCATACGTTGTAGTCGTGATCGCGCAGATAGTTATGGGTGACGCCCGGCTCGGCGTTGACCACGGCGATGAATTCCTCAAGTTTGTCTTTTGGGGCCTTGGCCGCGCACAAGGTGGAAACAAAACCCAGGCCGGATGATTGGAAATTGGCCCCCAGGCGGCGTATGACGTTTTTTTTGCGCAGGGCGCGCACACGGGCCAGAGCTTCCTCTTCCTCTATGCCCAGGCGCGCGCCGAGTTCGGCGTAAGGGCGCGGACAAAGAGGGAAGTCCGTCTGGATGATGTCCAGAAGGCGGCGAGCGACGTCGTCCAGGGCGATTTGTTCCGGGATATGGATCTTCACGGTATATCCTCCGTCAGGTCAGGGCGCGGGGCTGATAGGAGCAGAGAGGCTCTTCGGCCATGTGATCGCCGTCCAGGCTGTGAGCACGCGCGCGACATCCGCCGCAGACCTTGTGAAATTCGCAGGTTCCGCATTTTCCCTTGTATTGGGACTGGTCGCGGAACTGGCGGAAAAAGGCGCTCTCCCGCCAGATTTGTGGAAAGGGCGTTTGCAGCACATTGCCGCAGTCGAGCGTCAGATAGCCGCAGGGTTGCACCTGGCCCGTGTGACTGATGAAGCAGAAACCCGTGCCGCCGAGGCAGCCCCGTGTGAGGGCGTCCATGCCGAAGGTTTCCGGCGTGACGCGCAGGCCCTCGGCATGGGCGCGCTGTCGCAGAATCCGATAATAGTGCGGTGCACAGGTGGCTTTTAGGTGCATGTCCGTGGTTTTGCGGAAATCGTAAAACCAGTGAAGGACATCTTCATACTCGCGGGCGGAAATCACCTGTTCGGCGAGATGCGCGGCCCGGCCCATGGGCACCAGCAGAAAAATATGCCAGGCAACGGCCCCGAGGCTCCGGCAGAGGTTGAATATATCTTTGAATTGTCCGAGATTGTCCCTGGTCACCGTGGTGTTGATCTGAAAGGGCAGGCCAGCGGCTTTCAGATGGCCGATGCCGCGCACGGATGCGGCAAAGGCGCCCGGCACACCGCGAAAAGCGTCGTGGCTTGCCGCGCCCGGCCCGTCAATGGAGATGGAGCAGCGGTCCACCCCGCATGCTTTCAATTTAGCGGCATTGTTCCCGTCAATGAGGGTACCGTTGGGGGCAAAGGCGCAGGTCAAGCCCTTGCCGCGGGCATAGGTCACAAGTTCGTACACGTCCGGCCGCAGCATGGGTTCGCCGCCCGTGAAAATGATGATGGGACTGCCCACTTCAGGAAAAGCGTCAATAAGCGCGCGGGCTTGCCCGGTGCTGAGTTCGCCCGGATAGGGGGCTTCGTGGGCTTCGGCGCGGCAGTGTTTGCAGGCCAGGTTGCAGGAGCGGGTAATTTCCCAGGCGATCAGGCGGCAGGTGGGGCTGCCGTCTTCCAGCAAAAGCGGTTTTTGTCCGCCGCGCGCGGCGTGAGGATGGCCCATCAGCGTACCAACTTTTGTTTGAGCAGTTCTTCGGCGAAATAGGTGATGATCATGTCCGCGCCTGCCCGCTTGAAACCCAGTAGGGACTCCAGCAGCGCGGCTTTTTCGTCAATCCAACCGTTGATGCCCGCCGCGCGCAGCATGGCGTATTCCCCACTCACCTGATAAGCGCAGACCGGCACGTCAAAGGCTTGTCGCACCCGGTGGAGAATGTCGGCATACGGCCCGGCCGGTTTGACGATGAGCGCGTCCGCGCCCTCGGCGATGTCCGCGCGGGCTTCAATGAGCGCCTCGCGGGCGTTGCCGGGGTCCATCTGGTAGGACTTGCGGTCGCCGCTGGCCGGAGCCGATTGGGCGGCTTCACGGAAGGGGCCGTAAAAGGCCGAGGCGTATTTGACCGCGTAGGAAAGCACCGGCGTTTGCACGAAGCCTTCGGCGTCCAAAGCTTGGCGTATCGCGGCCACGCGGCCATCCATCATGTCCGAGGGAGCCGTGATGTCCGCTCCGGCCCGGGCGTGACTCACAGCCGTTTTCGCCAGCAGGGGCAGCGTGGCGTCGTTTTGCACGACGCCGTCGGCGGACAATATGCCGCAGTGCCCGTGGCTTGTGTACTCGCACAGACAGACGTCGGTGATAACCAGAAGTTCTGGACGGCTTGCCTTGAGGCGGCGCACGGCCTGCTGCACAATGCCGTTTTCCGCGTACGCGCCCGACGCCTTGTCATCCTTCCGGGACGGCAGGCCGAAAAGAAGCACGGAGGTGAGTTCCGGGGCGGCCTCCACCTGTTTTTCCAACTCGTCGAGGCTCAGTTGGAACTGGCCGGGCATGGAGGGAATTTCTTTGCGGAAATGCCTGTCCCCGGTTTCCACGACAAAATAGGGCATGATCAGGTCTTCGGCCAGAAGCGGCGACGTTTCACGCACAAGGGCGCGCAAGGGCGCCTTTTGCCGCAAGCGGCGGCCGCGGTGAAATGCGGTGTTCATAGATATTCTCAATTGGCGAGGTTCGCGGTAACAGTCACCATGACAATCCCGTATCAGAAGCGGATAATTTTTCCGGCAAGGCGCATGTCGGTTACGATATCCAGCATGTTCGTCGTCCGGCCCACAGCTTTTTTTTCTTGCAGATTGAAGTGCTGCAGGCACGTGCCGCAGACGAAAATGTCCGTTCCGTTTTTTTCCAGATTCCGCAATTCGTCGATGACCGGGCTTTCCTCTGTGGACAGGGTGACGCCGCCGTTGAGAAGGATAACGCGCCAGAGGGTCTTGTCGAATTCCGGGGCCGTGCCCAGAAAGGTTTTCATGAGCCTGGCGCCGAGGAGGTCGTCACCCGTGCCGATAAACGGGGAGGTGAGCATAAGCAGGGTTGGGGATTCAGTACCGGATGCGTTCACGGGGGTATCTGTGTTGGGCGGGGTATTCCCTCCTTCGGATGCGCCCAACCTGCCGACAGGCTGCGCTCGGCCCGGGGTCGCGCCCGTATGCGCCGAGATGCGCCAGTCATTCCCCTGTTTTTCAGAGGAGGATGCATAGCCCTGCGAGGTCAGGAAACGGGAGACGTTTTCAACGGCCGCCGTATTGTCCACCAGAACGTCAAGATGTCCGGGCGCTGAGGAGGTCAGCAGTTCTTTTACCCGCACGACCGGCTGGGGACAGTCCAGCTTACGGCAGTCCAGGATTATATTCGGCATGGGGATTCTCCTTTCCGGCTGTGTGGGGCGGATGCCTCACGGACATGACCAAGCGCGGTCATGCCTCATCGTCGTCCCATATTGGCCGGGACGCTTGGCTACGGAGTTACGGCGATTTCTTCATTCGTCAGATAACAGGCCGGATCTTCGGCCCAGGGGTCGTTGTAATAAGCTTCCGCCCTGGCGCGGAAATTACCGCCGCAGATATCGAGAAAACGGCACCGGGCGCAGCGGCCCTTGACATGGGCCTTCTTGTTCTTGAGTTTGGCCAGCAGTTCAATGTCCGCGTCGTCCCATATCCGGGAAAAGGGGCGCTCCAGCACGTTGCCAAAACTGTGTTCCCGCCAGAACTGGTCCGGGTGCACCTGTCCATCCCAGGAGATGCAGCCTATGCCGCGTCCGGAATTGTTGCCTTCATTGAACTGTAGAAGGGCATATACGTCATCGGCGCGTTTTTTGTCCTCTTTCAGAAGGCGCATCCACACATAGGGGCCGTCGGCGTGGTTGTCCACTGTCAGAATTTCCTTGGGATGCCCGGCCTCAAACAGGGCGCGTGTTTCGTCCATAATCAGGTCAAGGGTTTGGCGCGTGGCCTGATGTTCCAGATCCTCATTGATCAGGCTTGAGCCACGTCCGGAATAGACCAGATGATAAAAACAGGCGCGGGGCACTTCCCGCTCTTTCAGCAGGCGGAAAATGCCGGGAATTTCATGGACGTTGCCCTTGTTGATGGTGAAGCGCAACCCCACTTTGAGTCCTTCGGCCTGACAGTTGGCGATGCCTTCAAGGGCCTTTTGAAAGGCTCCGGGCACACAGCGGAAACGGTCATGCACTTCCTCAAGGCCGTCTAGTGAAATGCCCACGTAGGAAAGGCCCACGGCCTTGAGTTCGCGGGCTTTGGCCTTTGTGATGAGCGTACCGTTGGTGGAGATGACGGCGCGCATTCCCTTTTTTGTGGCGTGACTCGCGAGTTCCGTCAAATCCTTGCGGGCCAGCGGCTCGCCGCCGGAAAAGAGCATGACCGGCGAGCCGTAGGCGGCGAGATCGTCAATGATGGCCTTGGCCTGTTCCGTGTTGATGTGGTCTTTTTCGCCGTCAAGGGCTGTGGCATGGGCGTAGCAGTGCAGGCATTTGAGATTACAGCGCCGGGTCATGTTCCAGACTACGACGGGCTTTTTGTCTTTGGAAAATTGCAGCAGATGTGAAGGCAGCCTGCCGGATTCGCGGCCGTAGCGCAGTGCGTCCGAGGCTTCGGCCTGTCCGCAGTAGAGTTTGGAGATACCTATCATAAACAGCCTTTTGTTTTATGGCCGAGCCGTCGGGAGCGGACGCGGCGAGGGTCTTTGCCGCCTGGGCGGCTATGTGTGTTGAAGGTGGTTTCTCAGGGCTTCAAAGGCCTCTTGTATCCCGTCGGGGTTATTGCCGCCAGCCTGCGCCATGTCCGGTCGTCCGCCGCCGGAGCCGCCGCACGGGGCCGCTGCGATTTTGATCAGGTCAGGCGCGGTGAAACGGCTGTGCAGGTCTTTGGAAACGCAGACGAGCAGCCCGACTTTGCCCTCGTCCGCCGTGGCAAGGCAAATAACGCCGTTATGGGGCAGACGCGAACGCACGTCGTCCATCACCTCCCTCAAGGCTTTGAGGGGGATGTCCAGCCGTTTGACCAACAGGGAAATTCCGGCCACGGTTTCAGCCTCTCCGGCGATATCCGCCGCCGACTGCGGCGCGGCGGAGCCTTTTTCCGCTGCTTTGCGCAGTTTTTTGAGATCGGCGGCAAGGGCCGCGACGCGCTCGGCAAGCTCGCCCGGCCGGGCCTTGAGCAGGGCCGCCAGGGAGTTCAGTTCCGCCCGTTGTTCAATGGTCTGATTGTAAGCGTTCCAGCCGGTGACGGCCTCTATGCGGCGCGTTCCGGCGGCCACGCCGCTTTCCGAAATAATCTGAAACGTCCCCGCCTGCCCGGTGGCGGCAAGGTGCGTGCCGCCGCATAATTCCAGGGATTCCGGGCTGTGTTCGTCGCCGATGCTGACAACGCGCACAACGTCCGCGTATTTTTCGCCGAAAAGGGCCACAGCCCCGGCTTCCAGGGCCTGCTCCCGCGTCATTTCACGTATCTGGAGCGGCAGGTCGGCCAGAACGGCGCGGTTCACCTCCCGTTCCACAGCGGCGAGTTCCTCGCGGGTCAGGGCCGCGATGTGGGAAAAGTCAAAACGCAGGCGGCGGCCGTCCACCAGAGAGCCGGCCTGCTTGACGTGCGGGCCGAGAATCCGGCGCAGGGCCGCGTGTAGCAAATGGGTGCAGGTATGGTTGCGGGCCGTGGCCATGCGCGCGTCTTCATCCACCCGTAACGTGATTTCCTGATCCGCGTGGAAGACGCCTTCCGTCATTTCAATATTGTGCACGGCAAGGTCGGGAAAGGGTTTTTGCGTGTCCGTGACGCGCGTCCGGCCGGTGGCGGATTCCACCAGGCCGACGTCGCCCGCCTGGCCGCCGGATTCGCCGTAAAAGGGCGTCCGCCCGGCCACAATAAAGCCCTTCTGCCCTTCCGGCAGACTCTCCGCCGGGAGGCCGTCGGCATCCAGCAGAGCCACCAGGCGGCTTGTCGCCGTCAGGGAATCATAGCCCGTAAAAACGCTTCGTGGGCCGTCGTCTCTCAGGCGGGCAAAGGCGAGGGCAAGGCCGTCCGAATCCTTTTTCTGCAGGGCCAGCATGTCGTTTTTGCGGTGTTGCCGCGCCCGCTCCCGCTGAGCGCGCATATTGGCCTCAAAACCGGTATTGTCCGGCGTGAAGCCGCGCTTTCCGGCCACATCGGCGACAATGTCCAGAGGGAAGCCATAGGTGTCGTAGAGTTTGAAGCAGAAGTCACCGGGGATTTCCCGCTTCTCCGCTTCCGCCAGGCGCGTGAGTTCTTCCTCCAGCAAGGCAAGCCCCTTTTCCAGGGTCTGGGAGAATCGTTGCTCTTCTTCAAAAACCGCGCGAGGGATAAAATCCGCACTTTTGACAAGCTCTGGGTAATCCTCGCCCATCACGTCGATGACGGCCTCGCACACCCGGTACATAAAAGGCTCGTTCACGCCCATGAGGGTGGCGAAGCGCAGGGCGCGGCGGATGAGGCGGCGCAGCACATAGCCCCTGCTCTCGTTGGAAGGCAGCACGCCGTCGGCAATGAGAAAGGCGGCGGCGCGGCTGTGGTCGGCTATGACGCGCAGGGCCGTGTCCACGTCGTTGGCGTCCGGAGGGCTGAAGCTGTATGTCACTCCGGCAAGGGCGGCGGCGCGCTGAATGATGGCTTGAAAAAGATCGCAGTCAAAGTTGGATTTTTTGCCCTGGCAGACGGCGGCTATGCGTTCCAGGCCCATGCCCGTATCTATGTTGGGCGCGGCCAGGTTGATGCGGCCGCCGTCCCGGCTTTGGTCAAACTGGGTGAAGACGAGATTCCAGATTTCCAGAAAACGGTCGCAGTCGCATTTGCCGATGCCGCAGGCCGGGCCGCAAGCCATCTCTTTCCCCTGGTCGATGTAGATTTCCGAGCAGGGGCCGCAGGGGCCGGTGTCGCCCATGGTCCAGAAATTGTCTTTCTCGTCCATGCGCACTATGCGTTCTTCCGGCAGGGCTGCGGTTTTTTCCCATATTTTCGCCGCCTCGTCGTCGTCTTTATAGATGGTGACCCAAAGCTTGTCCTTGGGCAGGCCGAGTTCATCGACGACGAATTCCCAGGCCCAGGCTATGGCTTCGGCCTTGAAATAATCGCCGAAGGAGAAATTGCCCAGCATTTCAAAAAAGGTGTGATGCCTGGCCGTGCGGCCCACATTTTCCAGATCGTTGTGCTTGCCGGACACGCGCAGGCATTTCTGGCAGGAAACAGCGCGGCTGTAGTCCCGTTTTTCCTCGTTCAGGAAGAGTTTTTTGAACTGCACCATGCCCGCGTTGGTAAAGAGCAGGGTGGGGTCGTTGGGAGGGATGAGGGGGGCGGAGGCTACAATCTCATGATGCAGTTTATGGAAATAATGCAGAAAGCGGCGGCGTATTTCTTTGGCGGTGAGCATGATTGTTCCCTATTCATAGTCTGCGGCCGGAGGGAAAAAGGTCTCCGCGTCCTTTCGGCCGTCAGCCTCCGGCGGGAGATTTCCGTGATGCACTCCCAGAAATTCCTTGAGCGCGTTTTCCACCTTGGCGCGCAACTCGTCGTTTTCATCCAGCAGGGCGCGCACTTTTTCCCTGCCCTGGCCGAGCTTTTCCGGGCCAAAGGCGAACCAGGAGCCGCTCTGCTCAATGATGCCCGCCTCGATTCCCATGTCAATCAGTTCCCCGGAGCGGGAGATGCCCTGCCCGAACATAATGTCGAAAGTCGCGTTGCGGAAAGGCGGCGCCACCTTGTTTTTCACAACCTTGACCTTGGTGCGCGCGCCGTAGGCCTCTTCCTTGTCCTTGAGGGTCTGTATTTTGCGGATGTCCAGCCGCACGGAGGAATAGAATTTGAGGGCGTTGCCGCCGGTGGTGGTTTCCGGATTGCCGTAGCCCATGACGCCTATCTTCATGCGTATCTGGTTGATGAAGATGACCGAGGTGCGCGATTTGTGGATAGTGCCCGTAAGTTTGCGCATGGCGTGGGACATGAGTCTGGCGTGCCCGCCCACCTGGGTGTCGCCCATATCGCCCTCCAGTTCCGTCTGGGGGATGAGCGCGGCCACGGAATCCACCACCACCATATCCACTCCGCCGGAGCGGACGAGCATATCGGCGATGTCCAGGGCTTGTTCGCCGTAATCCGGCTGAGAGATGAGCAGTTCGTCCGTGTTCACGCCGAGCCGTTTGGCGTAGGCCACGTCCAGGGCGTGTTCGGCGTCTACAAAGGCGCACGCGCCACCGAGTTTCTGGCACTCGGCGATGATGTGAAGGGTCAGCGTGGTTTTTCCCGAGGATTCCGGGCCGAAAATTTCCGTTATGCGTCCGCGCGGTATGCCACCCACGCCCAAGGCCAGATCAAGGCCGATGGAGCCTGTGGGAATAACGGGGATGTTGACGTGAGCCTCGTCGGAGAGCTTCATCACCGCGCCCTTGCCGTATTTGCGCTCAATGGTGATGAGGGCTGTGGACAGGGCTTCGGCGCGGGCGTCTTCCGCGCGCGGGGCGGTCTTTTTTGCCATTGTCGTCTCCGTGCCTTAAAGAGTAAAAGCGTTTGCGCTTAAGAGAGTTATATTAGCAGAGAGCGACGCGCAAGGCAACAGCCGCCTGCGACAATGCGGCGGCGCGGTTTGCCGTGATCCGGCGTCCGCCGCCGAAGGCGGCGTGAGTCGGCTGAAAACCACATTTTTCAGCCGGGCAATCCTGCAAAAACAACCAATAAAATTTTGGTCCGGATTGATGACAAACCCCGTAAAGCCGGGTTTTGTAAAAGCACGCCCGCTTCGGGGCTTCGCGGCGCAAGTGAATTGCGCCTGCCCCTCGTGGCGGAGCGCTGCCAAAGTGCCTTTGTCAACGCTCTCAACCAGAAAATTTTGGTCGTTATTTTTGCAATGAGACACTGTGTTGACGGCAAGCTGGGCCGCCACTTGCCCCGGTGCGGCTTGACGGAATACGCGAAAAATGTCATTCCTGAAAAAGTCTGGTTAGGTTGTATCTTGTCGCCCGCGCGACGGCCTGCCCGGCAATCAAGCCGTCGAGGTTTCCGATGTTTGCCGCGCTTTTGCCGAAATCGGCGCCTTTTTTTGAAATGCTGCTCGCGCAGAATGGCCTGTTGCGTCAAACGGCCGGACATCTGCTGATAATGCTGGAAACTCCCTCGGAACAGGAGCGGAGCCACAAGCAAATCGCCCTGCTGGAAAGAGAGGCGGACAAGCTCCACAGCCGGATTATCCGATCCCTCTCGCGGACGTTTATCACCCCCATTGACCGTGAGGATATTCTGCGCATCAATCAGGGGCAGGAAGAAACCATAGACTGCCTGCAATCCTTGAGCACGCGCCTGTCCATTTTCGAGTTTCCCCGCGTACGCTTCCCGGCCCTGCAGATGGCCCGCACCATCACCAGCCTTCTTGATCTGACCAAAGTGATGCTGGAAGGGCTTTCAGACCGGCGGGACTGCCACAAAACCCGCGCCTTCAAGACCCTGCGCGGCGAGTGCGACATGCTGCTCTCCACGGGCCTGGCCGAACTCATGGACGAAAAACAGGAAATCACGCCGCTCCTGCTGATGCAGGTACTCAAATGGAGTCAGATATACGAGCGACTCGGCGTACTGGTCGAGCAGAGCAACACGCTGGCGGAAACCATTGAGGAAGCGGTGTTGAAGAATGCTTGAAGCGCCTTTTCTGCTGATTGTCATCGTCATCGCGGCCTTGATTTTCGATTTTACCAACGGCGCGCACGACTGCGCCAACGCCATCGCCACAGTGGTGTCCACCAAGGTGGTGACCCCTCGTTTCGCGGTGGGGGCCGCCGCTCTGCTCAACCTTTGCGGCGCTCTTGCCGGCACTGAGGTCGCCAAAACCCTGGGCGGCGGCATTGTGCCGCCGCAGGTGGTCGAGGGCAGCCAAATCCTGGTGCTGGCCGCTCTTTCCGGGGCCATCGCCTGGAATCTCATCACCTGGTATTTCGGTATCCCCTCTTCTTCTTCCCACGCCCTGATCGGCGGCCTTGTGGGCGCGGTGGTCGCCCATGCCGATTTCCAGGCGCTGAACGGCAAGGGTATCATCGACAAGGTGCTCATCCCCCTTGTGGGTTCTCCGCTGACGGGTTTTGCCGTGGGGATGCTCTTTATGTGGTGTATTTACTGGTTCTGCGCCAAGATCCATCGCGTCAGGGTCAACGTGGCCTTCAGGCGTTTGCAGCTTGTTTCCGCCGGGCTTATGGCCACAAGCCACGGTTTGAACGACGCGCAGAAAACCATGGGCATCATTACCCTGGCCTTGCTGATTTTCGGGGAAATCGATTCCGTGGAAGTACCCATGTGGGTCAAGCTGGCCTGCGCCGGGGCCATGGGCCTGGGCACGGCCTTTGGGGGCTGGAAGATTGTGAAAACCATGGGGCACCGCATTTTCAAGCTGGAGCCGGTGCACGGCTTCGCGGCGGAGAGCGCGGCCGCTCTGGTCATTTCCGGGGCTTCGTTTCTCGGCGCGCCGGTCAGCACAACGCACACCATTTCCGCCTGCCTTTTCGGCGTGGGGTCCACAAAACGTCTTTCGGCGGTGCGCTGGCCCCTGGCCATGCGTCTGGTGATGGCCTGGATTCTGACATTACCGGCGGCGGGGATGATGGGTTTCGCTTCTTTCAGATTTTTTCAATTGTTCTGGCCCTGAGGGCCTGTGCGGCGTGAAGCGGATGAAAAACGGATGTTTTTGCGGCAACGGAGCCGGCGTGGTGCGGATGTTTCCCCATGTGAAAGAGGGAGGGAGTATGCGCCGTTTGCGCAATGTCGTTTTGTTTTGCCTTCTGGCCTGCTGTGTTGTTCCGGCGCGCGCCCTTGCCGGAGACGAGCGGGACATAAGCCCCAGAGAGGTTTTTGCCCTGTTGCCCGGCACGATTTTTGAGAATACGGTTGAGGGTTTGAGCGAAGGGGAAAAACAGCGTCTGCTCGCCGAAGGACAGGCGGAATTCTGGCAATTGGCCGAAGAAACAGAAGATTCCCTGCTCTTTTCCGCGCTGCCCTTTCATGACAGCGCCGTTGCCCTGCGCCTTTTTCACGCGGCGAGCGGGGATTTCTGCCTTGCCGTGGCCGGAACCATCGGGGGGCCCCTGTGCACACTGGAATTCTGGCGGATAGACAACGCGGGGCGGATCGTGCCCGTTGAAGCCCCCTCTGAGCCGGACATCAGGGATTTTCTGGAAGATGGGCAGGTTTTGCCCAAAAATATCCAGCCGTCCACCATACTTTGCCTGGATTTTGACGGCTTGAAGGCACAGCCGCTGTTTTGGAGCAGCGCCGGCCTGGTGGATGTGTCCGTCGCCCGGCAGGTGCGCTACCACTGGAACGGCAGCGGCTTTGAAAAACAGCTTTTGGAAAAGGCGGAGCCGTAACGAGGCCGGCCTACTTGCCGTTCAGTTTTGCCAGTTCCTCGCCCACACGCGACAGGGCCGTCTCCAGCACGTCGTCGGCCACGGCGTAGGAGAGGCGGATGCAGTTGTCGTCGCCGAAAGCCGCGCCCGGCACAAGAGACACAAGAGCCTTGTCCAGCAGATGGGCGCACATGTCGGTGGAGTTTTTCACCACTCCGGAATAGTGACGGCTTACGTCCACAAAGAGGTAAAAAGCCCCGTCCGGCCGTGGGCATACGGCTGAAGGCCAGGTGCTGATGATCTTCAGGGCGGCGTCACGCCTTCTCTGAAAGGCGCCGCGCATGTCGGCCACACAGTCCAGGGGGCCGGTGAGGGCGGCCAGGGCGGCCTTTTGGGAGATGGAGCAGATGCCGGAGGTGCTGTGCCCCTGCATGGCCGAGAGCTTCTTGATGAGGGCCGGATGCCCCGCGAGCCAGCCCACGCGCCAGCCGGTCATGGCAAAAGTTTTGGAAACGCCGTTGAGCACGGCCACCATCTCCGGGCATTCGGCCATGCGGCCGATGGCGCTGGCCGGTTTGGCCGGGGCGAAAACAAGCTGGTCGTAAATTTCGTCACTCAGCACAAAAATTTTGTGAGAGACAGCCCAGTCAATGAGAGCGTCCAGCTCCGCCTGGGAATAGGCTGCACCCGTGGGATTTGAGGGGGAGTTGAGCAACAGCAGCCGTGTTTTGGGGCCGCGCCTGGCTTCCAGCATGTCCGGCGTCACCTTGAAGCCCCTGTCCGCTCCGGCGGGCACCGTGACCGGCCTGCCGCCGGCCAGTTCAATAATGGGCGGATAGCTCAGCCAGTAGGGCGCGGGAATAAGCGCCTCATCTCCGGGGTTGAGAATGCCCTGGGCGAAATTGTACAGGGCGTGCTTGCCGCCCGCCGATATGATGATTGACTCCGGCGACACGGCCGTGCCGTAGTGTTGTTCAAAGTATCCGCCCACGGCCTTGCGCAGCTCAGGGATGCCCGGGGCCGCCGTATAGCGGGTAAAATTGTCGTCAATGGCCTTTTTGGCCGCTTCACGTATATGCGCCGGGGTGGGAAAATCCGGCTCGCCGACAGCCAGGCTGGTGACGGCGATGCCCCGCGCCCTGAGTTCCTGGGCGCGGGCGTTCAGACTGATGGTCAGGGAAGGCTGGAGAGACTGAAGTCTGTCGGCGATGCGCATGTCGCGTTCTCCTTTTACAATACCCTGTGACATACGGCGGGTTCCGTGAGCAGGCCAGCGTCCCGCATGCGTTCCAGGGACTTGTTCATGGCCCGCGTTGTGGTTTCGTGGGTCATGAAAACCAGGGGCACAATGCCGCCTTCTCCGGATTTCTGTATCATCTGCGCCACGCTGATCTCCTCGGCGGCCATGGCTCCGGCCAGATCCCGCAGTACTCCCGGCCTGTCCCGCACCGTGAGGCGCACATAGAAGGATGAGCGCCCGTCTTCCCAAGGCAGAACAGCGGCTTGCGGCAAGTCCGGCCGCGCGAATCCGGTGTTGTCCGCCGGCGCGCCGCGCGCGGCGGCCACCAGATCGGAGAGGGCCGCTCCGGCCGTGGGCAGGGCCCCGGCCCCACGCCCGTGGAAAAAGAGAGAGCCGGCCGCGTTGGCCTCCACGCGGATGGCGTTGTAAACGCCGTTCACCCTGGCCAGTAAATATCTGTTATGGACAAGGGCGGGAAATACCCCGGCTTCCAGGCTCATGCCGCCCCTGGTGTCGGCAACCTCCCTGACCCGGCCTATGAGTTTGATATGGTAGCCGAATTCTTCGGCAAGGCGGATATCCATGACCGAGATGCCGCGTATGCCGCTTACCGGCAGGGTGGCATAGGGGTAGTCAACGCCGTGGGCCAGGCGGATGAGCAAAATGAGTTTGTGGGCCGCATCATGGCCGTCAATGTCCAGGGAGGGGTCGGCCTCGGCGTAGCCCAGCTCCTGGGCCTGTTTGAGGGCGGTATCGAAGTCCAGATTGCCGGTGGTCATTTCGGAGAGAATGTAGTTGCTGGTCCCGTTTAAAATGCCGAGCAGCGAAGTGACGCGGTTGCCGGTGAGGCTTTCCTTCATGGTCTGCACAATGGGTATGGCGCCGGCCACAGCGGCCTCACAGCGCAAAACAAGATTGTTGTTTTCGGCTTTTTTGAACAGGGCGAGGCCATCTTCGGCAAGCAGGGCCTTGTTGGCCGTGACCACGTGTTTGCCCTTGTCCAGCGCTCTGTCGATGAGGGCGCGGGCCTGGTCAATGCCTCCGATAAGCTCCGCCAGGGCATCGATTTCCGGGTCGTCCGTGAGGGCGGCCGCATCTGTGGTCAGTTCCGCATCCGCCGGCGGGGAGACTTCGCGGGCCTTGGCCGCGTCGCGCACGAGAATGCGCTTGACGACGATATCACGGCCGGCGCGCAGGCGAGTCAGTTCGGCATTTTCCTCAAGCAGGCGGACAAGCCCGCCGCCCACGGTGCCGAGACCGGCCAGGCCGACGACAAAAGGCTTCTGGCCACGGGGGAGATTCACTGCCGCGCTCCGGAGAGCAGCCGTCTGATGCCGGCCACGGCCTGCCGTGTGCGGTGTTCGTTTTCTATGAGGGCAAAGCGCACGTACTCGTCGCCGTAGGAGCCGAAGCCAAGGCCTGGAGAAACCGCCACATGGGCTTCCGTAAGGAGAAGTTTGGAAAACTCCACGGAACCCATTTTGCGGAAGGGTTCGGGGATGCGCGTCCAGACAAACATGGTGGCCTTGGGCGAAGGGGTTTCCCAGCCGACGCGATTGAGGCCCTCAACAAGCCTGTCGCGCCGTTCACGGTAGATGTCGCATATTTCGTCCACACAGGCGTCGGAGCCGTTCAGGGCCACGGTGGCCGCAATCTGCACGGGCTGAAAAATGCCGTAATCCAGATAGCTTTTGATGCGTGAAAGGGCGTGGATGAGGCGGGCGTTGCCCAGGCAAAAACCCACGCGCCAGCCGGGCATGGAATAGCTTTTGGACATGGTGTAGAATTCCACGCCCACATCCTTGGCGCCCTTGGCCTGCAGAAAGCTTGGGGCGGTGTAGCCGTCAAAAACCAGATCGGCGTAGGCCAGATCGTGGATGACCCAGATGTCGTTCTCTTTGGCGAAATCCACAATTTTTTCGAAAAATTCCAGGGTGGTCACTTCCGTTGTGGGGTTGTGCGGATAGCAGAGAAAAAGCACCTTGGGCTTGGGCCAGGCCTGGCGAGTGGCTGTGGTGAGGTCTTCAAAAAAATCGCGGCCGGGGCCTATGGGCACGCTGCGCACATCCGCCCCCGCGATGACCGGGGCGTATTTGTGTATGGGATAGGTGGGGTCAGGGGCCAGCACCACATCGCCCGGATCAAGCATGGCAAGGGAGAGATGGGCCAAGCCTTCCTTGGAACCCATGGTGACGATGGCCTCGGACTCCTGGTCCAGATGTACGCCGTGGAGGCGGGCGTATCTGTCGCAGATGGCCTTGCGCAGATTGGGGATGCCGCGCGAGAGCGAATAGCGATGGTTGACGGGCTTGTGGGCGGCTTCGGCCAGTTTGTCCACAATATGGCCCGGCGTGGGGATGTCGGGGTTGCCCATGCCGAAATCCACAATATCGACGTTCTGGCGGCGCAGCCGCATCTTGAGATCTCCCACTACGGCAAAGACATAGGGGGGCAGACGCTGAATGCGCGAAAATTCTTCCGTATGTTTCATTTTTCCTTCATCGCTCCTTTTTGCCGGCAACGGCCGGAACGGAAACGGGCCGCTGCCCGGCGCCACGGCATCATCGTTTGTTTCGGCGACAAAATCAAGTCATTGCCCGGGAAAAGGGCAAAAACATTCTTGCTGTCAGGGCCTTTGTATCTTATATTGCCGTCGGGGTTTCTGAAAAACAAAGCCAAGGAGAATCACAATGAAAAAGTTGTCACTGAAAAAGTTGTCACTCCTGACGCCGTTGCTTGTCTGTCTGTTCGCGGCCGACGCTTTCGCAGATTCCGGCGTGATGGGTTCCTGGTTTCAGAAGAGCACGGGCATGACCTTCACCATCGCCTCCGAAGGCAAGGATTACTTTGTGACGCACAAATTCCCTTCGGGCGAGGCCAAAAAATACAAACTGACCCTCATCAGCCGAGCCGGCACGGATATGAGGGGGATGAAATTTCAGAGAAAATTCGAAGATCCCGGCGTTTTTTTCCGTCAGCCGGAAACCTATTTCATCAATCCGGACGGCAGCCTGACGGTCAACTACAGCGCGGAATCGGCTTCTCTGCTCTCCGCCCGGTAAAGTTTTGGAGCGATTTCACGTTGAAATTGCTCTGTCCGCGGGGCGAAGGGAGCCTGGCAGCGGCGCAGCGTTTCCATAGTCATCCGCCCACAAGGGATAGTCATCCGTATGCCCCTGACAGGGCTACGGAGCCGATACGCGAAGCCGCCCCCGCCGCGAACGCGAAGGACGAGACGAAGGATTTACTTGCAAATCCTTGCCATGAAGTCCTTGCAAGGCGAACGTGCTTCGCCGTCGAGCAAGCATCTCAAAGTGGAAATGCTATAAGCTAAAATGCGTCAGCAGAGCGCCGCGCGGCTTATGGAGGCCAGATCCGCACAGCCGGTGAGACGCATGGCGGCGACAAGCTGCTGCCGCAAATCCTCAAAATAGCATCTGAGGCCGTGCTCTTCATCGCCGTGCACGGCGATGGTCACGGGCCGGCAGATAAGCACGAGTTTCGCGCCCAGGGCGAGCATGCGCAGTACGTCTAGGCCGGTGCGCACTCCGCCGTCGGCCATAATCAGGACGCTGCCGCCCACGGCCTCGGCAATGGCGGGCAAAACCTCGGCCGTGCCGGGCGTGCAGTCTATGGAGCGCCCGCCGTGGTTGGAAACAATCAGGGAGTCCACGCCGCTGTCAACGGCAATGTGCGCGTCCACAGGGGACATAATGCCCTTGATGATGAATTTCATGCCACGGGCGTGGGTCATTTTGACAAGTTCGGCGATGTCCCTCCCGGAGCGGATGCCGAAGCCGGGAGAGGCTTTGCGGAGCGCCGAAAATCCCGCCGCGTCAACGTCCATGCCGCAGGCCGCGCAGCCGTGCGCGGCCGCCATGTCCAGGCGGGGGCCCATGTCGTCCGGCGCCCAAGGCTTGAAAAAGGGGATGGTCATGGCGCCGTTGCCGCCTATTTGAGCGAAGTTTTCACTCAAAAGATCCATCCGCTGCCTGTCTCCGAATGTGGCGATGGTTCCGGCTTCGCGGCAGCCCTTGATGAGCAGTTCCGTATACCTGGCCGTCGGCATGTCGCTGCCCATGGCCGACACGTCGCCGACGGGCGCAGCCAGCACCGGCAGTGAGAGTTTTTGTCCCCAAAGCTCGGCTTCGGGGGCGGGGTTGTCGGCTTCGTGGAGATAGCGCGGCAGAATGCGACAGGCCGCCAAGGCGGTCAGATTATTCTGAAAGGCCATGCCCGAACCTATGCCGCCCATGCCGGGGATTTGGCCCGCACAGGCTTTGCCGTTGCACACGGGGCAGACCTTACAGTATTTTTTGACGCGCTCACGTGCTTTTTCTCTGTAGTCCGACATGATTAACGCCCTCCGTTGTTCATTTGATTATGCCGGCTCTTCCGGCTTCCGCAGCCACTAAAGTGATTTGGGGCTTACCCTGAGCCTTGATGCCATGACAGGATGCCCCCGCCCACATCGGTAAAGCTGGCCTTTGCGCGCGACAGCAAAGCGAAAGCAAGGAGAGGGCGAGCAGCCGCAAAGATGCCAAATTTGTGGCGGGAGGTCGAGAAGAAATAGGGCACTTTCAAAGTGAAAATGCCCTAGAGTCAAGATGCTCCGCATCTGGTGGAATGAATGCGGCCAAAGCCGGTTGCTGCGGTAACCGGCTTTGGCCTGATCCCGCGTGGCCCTTACTTGAGCTTATCCATGATGGTGTTCAATTCCTGGGCCATGTGCGAGAGTTCCTGCACCGCCGCCGAGGACTGCACCATGCCGTCGGCCGTTTCTCCGGTTATGCGGTTGATTTCGTCTATGGCGCGGTTTATTTCTTCGGAAGTCGCGCTCTGTTCCTCCGCCGCCGTGGCTATGGACGTCACCACCGCCGAGTTGGAGGAGGCAAGGTTCACTATCTCCTGCAGCGCCGTGCCGGAGGAATTGGCAAGGCCCGTGGCCTCGCCGATGTTCTTCACCGCCGTTTCCACTTCCTCAATATTTTTCTGCGCGGACTGCTGGATAGCCGTAATGTTGTTTCCGACTTCCTGGGTGGCCGACATGGTCTTTTCCGCAAGTTTGCGCACTTCGTCGGCCACCACCGCGAAGCCGCGGCCGGCCTCGCCCGCGCGGGCGGCTTCTATGGCCGCGTTGAGGGCCAGCAGGTTGGTCTGATCGGCTATGTCCGAAATAACGTTCATCACGCCGCCGATGCTTTCGGCCTTGGAGCCGAGCTCCTGCATATTGTCCTGTAGCGTTGTGGCCACGGTGTTGACATTGTTGATGGCCCGCACAACCTTGTTCACCAGTTCCGCGCCGCCTTCGGCCTTGTTGCGCGTGTTCTCGCTCTGTTCCGAAGCCTGGCTGGCGTTGCGTGCCACTTCCAGAACCGTGGAATTCATTTCGTTCATGGCGCTGGCTGTGGATTCCACCCGCTCGCGCTGCATCTCGGCGCCGCGCGAAACCTGTTCCACCTGCGCGGAAAGTTCTTCGGAGGCGGCCGCCATGCGGTTGGATATCTCGGCCGCCTGGCCGGTGACTTCTCTCACGGCGCGCTGCTGCGTCCTGATGGTCGTGAGGTCGGTGATGAGCTGAATAACGGCCACCAATTCCTTGCTGGCATCCAGCAGCGGAATGGCCGTGTAGCTGATGTCCATGGTCACGCCCTTGGGATGGGCCTGGGTTTCGGCCATGCCCCGCTGCTTTGTGCTCACCGCCTTTTGCAGCGCGTCATTGGCCGTTCCGTCGTCATCGCGGTTGAAAAGCTGCTTGCAGAGTTTGCCCCGGAAATCGTTCCCCGCCAGTTCCTGGCCGATGTTGTTCATATACTGTGTTCTGGCTTCGGCGTTCAGCATAAGGACGGGAGAGGGAATATTGTCGATGACGATGCGAAAACGCTCCAGGATATTGTTTGTGCCGTTGATCAGAGCGGCGAACTCGCCCCGGAATTCTTCCGCGCGGCCCGTCGCCGTCAGAAGACCCTGGCTCACTTCCTTCCCTATCCGCGCGTATTCCTTGAGCATGCTGTTCAAAGAGGCGGGGATCGTCTGCAGCGATTCCGCCATCATCCCGATTTCGCCCTTCTCCCGAATATCAAGCCGCGCGTTGAAGTCGCCCTCGGCTATGGCCTCCGAAAAACGCGCCATCTTCGTGATGGTTTTGATAAAGGCCATAATGATGAAGATGGCCAGCACGCAGCCGAATATCGTCCCGGCGATGCTGCCGAACAGCATGGCGTTTTTCGCGGTTTCATTGGCCGCGAGTACCCGCTCGGCTTCTTCTCTCGCCTCGCTGTCTATGCGCTGGTTGGTTTCGAGCACGGTTTTCTGGATCGAAGCTGTCGACTCCATCATGCTGTTGATGGCGGCCGACAGATTGCCCGACTCCACCAGCAGTTTCTCAGTAACATGAACCATGTTGCTGTGGGCTTCCAGCAGACTTTTGTAAGCCGTCCTGCCCTTGTCGGTGGACAGCCGCAAGCCCATCTTTTCAAGATCGACGCCGGCGGCGACAAGCTTTTCGAGAGCTGCCTTGGTGTGTTCCAGTTTGAAGGTCTGGGAAAATCTTCCCAGGTCGGCTGACGCATAGGCTATGTTTCTCGTAATGTCGTTCAGGATGAAAAGAATTTCGATATTGCCGACGCTCTGGGCGATCTGACTCAGAGTGGACACCTCCGCCAGCATGATGCGGTAGTCCTTTCTTACTTCGGTGTCATAAAAGGTTTTCGCATTGGTCAGAGCATCGCGCACATTGACGAGATGCGACTTGATCGCGTCTCCGTTCTTCAGCACGGCTTCAAAAGCTTTTCGCCTGTATTCCAGGGTTGTAATTTTGAGGATATCCGTAGCCAGTTTTTGAAGATTGTCCACCTCGGAGATGGCATCATCCATGTCTTTCGGCGTTTGTGAAAGCAGAAACCTGCGCGTACTCAGGCGCACGTCGCTAATGTCCGTGAGGATGTCGGAAGCCATGGCGTTCATTCTCGCCTGACGGCGATAGTCCACAAAATCCGCCGAGGCTGTGTTGATTTTGGAAAACCCGAAAGCAGCCAGGCCGATGATCAGGGTGACCAAGACCCCGAAACCGGCAATGATTTTGAGTTTTGTTGTCATGTCGCCCTCCTTAAGGCGTTTTTAACCTTGGCCGCAACAAGGCTCGTGTTATTTGCGCCGCGCTCCTCTTCCTGCTTGCCCTTGAAGAGGCTTTATGCCGTCGCAAATTTTAACGGCAAAGTGGAGCACTTCTTTAGACATGTAACTTTAAATATTTGCTTGGTGAAAATTATATATTTCAATATTAATTTGCTCCAGGCTCAGGACTCGCCAATTGCCATAAGTAGAAAAATCAGTTAGTTAACTTTCAGGAGATATGCGATGAGCCGACTTTTCTATCTCCCTCAAGGGAAACTTGCTGCAACTCGACGTACTACAGCCATCATACAAAATTGCCCGCGTTGATGATCCGTTGGTTGTCAGCAGCATCATTTACGTTATCAAATATAGGCCTGCGATGGAAGGACGCACCTTAAAGAAACAGTCACCTAATGACAAAGAGCTGCATAAACAGCGACACAAAATCGAAATCATGTTTTGCAGACTCTAAAGATTGACGCGGAATTGCTATGCGCCATGACCGCATTCTCCTCACAGCATCATTTTTGTTCCTCAAACAGCGCTTCGACGGAAGGGGGCGGCAAAGGCTTATAAAAATAATACCCCTGAATCAGCAATCGGCTGAGATCGCCCAGCGAGTCCAACTGTATTTGTTTTTCCACGCCTTCAACCACAAGTTCATATCCCATGTCCTCGCCCAGATCGAGAATATGCTTGAGCAGTATCCGGGCTTTGTGGTCGTAGTCCACCATCTCGACGAAACTGCGGTCAATTTTGAGACAGTCAATGGGCATCTGTTTCAGGTAACTCAGGGAAGAATAGCCTGTTCCGAAATCGTCCAGGCAAAAGGCTATGCCGTTTTCGCGCAGCACGCCGATGTGCCGTGCCGCGTTTCTGAAATCGTATAAAAAGGAAGACTCCGTCACTTCAAAGAGCAAACTTGAAGCGTCAAAACCGGTGTTGTGCAAAATATCCAGCACATTGCGGGAAAAATCCGGCGCGAGAAACTGGTAAGGGGATATGTTGACATGCAGCTTGCAGCGTGCATTGTGCTCCTTTTGCCAGCACTGCATCTGCCGGATGGCCTCCTCGATGAAGAAAAAGCCGAGCCGCTTTATAAATCCGGTTTTTTCAGCAATGGGGATAAACATGGTCGGCGGTATGGTTTTACCGTTATGCTGCCACCGCGCCAAAGCCTCAAAAGAATGCAGGCCGCCCGTGCCCCGCACAATCGGCTGATAAAGCAGATAAAACCCCTTTATATCGGACTTTTCCCGCAAAATGACGCTCAGAGCGATATCTTGGCGGTTTTGCTCCAGCATCTTCTTGGAAAAAAATTTGCAGTTGGATTTGTTGTTGACGGCTTGCGCCCTGCTCACCGCTATGCTCACGTCACGGAGGACGGACTCGGCCTTGCTGTAGTCACTCAGAGGAAACAGCACGCCGATATCCATCTCAACGGAATCCATGGACTGTTCCCAGAGGGTGAAGGGGGCGGCCAGGCTTTCCTTGATGCGTTTGATGATTTTGACCAGTTGCGCGCCGGTTTCCGGGCCATGCAGAAGCACTGAAAATCCGTCGCTGGAAGTGCGGGCCACCGTGTCCACCGTGCGGCAGCAGAGGCCAAGAACTGTCGCTACATGGCGCAGCACCATATCGCCGAAATTGCGTCCATAGTGCCGGTTGATATTTTTAAAATTGCGCAAATCAAGGGAAAGTACCCCATGATGCATGCCAGGGTGTCTTTTTTGCGTCTCCAGGGCCATCTGGAGCCTGTCGGTAAAAAGCTCCCTGTTGGGCAGGCCCGTCAGAAGGTCATAGAAAAGCTGGTGCGAAAACTCCGCCTCCTTGAGCTTGAAGGGGGTAACATCCCTTACATAGGCCTCATAATACGCCGTCTCGCCCTCGGCATTCGAAATGCGCCAGGCGTCTGTACAAACCCAGCAATGCCCACCGGACCCGCGCCACAGCCGAAATTCGAAATTTTTTACGGCATCCTGCCGCTCTGTCTCCCGCATGACGGCTTTGCCGAATTCATAAAAAGCCGGAGATTCTCTGTCGGCATTGGGGATTTCCGAAGAAGCGTCGCCAGCCCTGATCCCCATCAGGCGAAGAAAGGCCGCGTTGGCGCCGAGCAAATGCCAGCCCGGCGTCCAGCGGGAATATCCTTCATTGAAGTTGTTCAAGATTTTTTTGCAATCCAGATACATAATCAATATATCCGCCCGTTTTGCCCTGGATAGATCATTTCAAAAACTTGAATCGCTTTTATGTTGTTTAGCAAATTACATCATAAATTTCAAGCGCAATATTCGCATTTTAATATGCGAGCTGTATTAAAATCAATCAAGCAACATCATACAATTGTATACATACAGGATACAATTGTAAAAAAGGAATATTATATTATGCCTTTTTCGGTCAAGCGCTACGATATATTTTGAGCATGCAGGAGAAGAACGCGTTTAACTGGGCAATGGCCTCTGTTATCCATCAAGCGAGAAAAAAGGCCGGATTGACGCAAGTTGAGCTGGCTGATTTTTCGGGCCTGTCCAAGCCCTATGTCTCCGCTCTTGAACGCGGCAATATCAACACCTCGGTGTATGCTCTGGCGCGGGTCGCCGAAGTGTTGAAAATCGCTCCGTCGGAATTGCTGGCGCGCGTTGAATGCGAGATTAAAAAAGGCCCGCAGAAGCCCGCGAAGGGGACTGGCCGCCCAAGAAATCTGGAACGGTTTGCCATCGAAAATGTCTGACCGTTCAGCGCGGATCGGCAGCCGTTGCCCCGAAGGACATACGGATGCCTACGCCCGCTCCGGGCCGGCCCGGCGGTTTCGCCCACGCCCTGGCAGTGAGCGGCTTTTGCATGGGCCCCGCAGCCAGAGGAATTTCAAAGTGAAATCGCTCTAATGCGCTTCTCCCCAGTTCGGGCCGAAACCTCTGTCAACCGCCAGAGGCACGCTAAGCTCCGTGCCGCCGGGGGCCACGCGGCTCATCAACTCGGCCGTCCGCTCGGCGGCGGCCCTGGCGTTGGCTGCGGGGGCCTCAAGGACCAGTTCATCATGCACCTGCAGAATCAGGCGGGCATCCAACCGCGCAAGTTCCGCATCTCCGGCCACGGCCAGCATGGCCAGCTTGATGATGTCCGCCGCCGAGCCCTGTATGACCGTATTGACGGCCTGGCGCCGTGCCAGCGCGAAAGCCTGGCTGTTGGCCGAATGGATGTCCGGCAGGAAGCGGCGGCGCCCGCTCAGGGTGGAGACGAAGCTGTCTTTTCGGACGTCGGCCTCCACCCTGTCGTAAAAAGCCTTAAGCCCTGTCAGACGGGAAAAATACCGCGTAATGAAGGTCTTGGCCTCCAGCGTACGTATGTTGAGGTCCCGTGCCAGTTTCCGCGCGCCCATGCCGTAAATCAGCCCGAAATTGACGGTTTTTGCGCTACGCCGCTCCTCTGTGCCGATTTTTTCCGGCGTGGTATCGTAAATGAGCGCCGCTGTGCGGGCATGTATGTCCTCATTATTACGAAAGGCGTCCAGCAGGGTGGCGTCCTGCGACATGTGGGCCAGTACGCGCAGTTCAATCTGTGAATAATCGGCGGAAATGAGAGCGCGGCCGGGCGGGGCGATGAAACAGGCGCGCATCCGTTGGCCGAGTTCGCCGCGCACAGGGATGTTCTGCAAATTGGGATTGACGGAAGAAAGCCGGCCCGTGGCGGCGCCTTTCTGGTTGAAGGTGGTGTGCAGACGCCCGTTGGCGTCCATGAGGCGTGGCAGTGGTTCCAGATAGGTGGAGCGCATTTTTTCAAATTTGCGGTAGCGCAGTATCAGGTCAATGATTTCGTGCTGCCCGTTGAGTCTTTCCAGTGTTTCCTGGGCGGTGGAAGCCTGGCCGCTCTGCGTCTTGCGCGGCGCCGGCAGGCCGAGGCGGTCAAAGAGGATTTCGCTCAATTGCCTGGCGGATCGCAAATTGAAGCGCACGCCGGCGGCCGCGTAAATCCGTGCGCTGAGGCTGTCTATTTCCTTCCGCACATCCAGGAGAAAATCCCTGAAGGCGGCCAGGTCAATGGCCACGCCGCGTTCTTCCATGGCGGCGAGTACGGGTGTCAGGGGGAGTTCCATATCCGCGTAAAGCGTTTCCAGGCCGTTTTGCGCCAGCCGTTGGCGCAGCGTCCCGGCCATGTCAAGGGCACGGGCCGGGCCGTCGGCTCCGTACCCGCCGAGGCGGTTCACCAGACGAGGCCAGGAATAGTCGCTTTCGTCCGGCTCCGTCAGCCAGGCGGCAAGGCCAAGATCAAAACTCTTCCGAAAAAGGACGCCCGCCTCGGCAAAAGGGGCATGCCTGTGCATCCCGTCCGGCGCGTCGCGCCCGGCGGCGCGCAACAGAGCCTTGACGTCCGGACAAACTATCAGCCGCGCCCCGGCCAGCCAGGGCAAAAGGGACCGCACTCCGCCTGTCCATGAGTATTCGGCCTCTTCGGTACATTCGGCCACCCCGTCCCCTCCGCCATCCGTTTTTTCTTTTTTTGCCTTCCTCAGGCCGAGAAGCAGGCGGTTGGGGCGATCTTCTCCCGCCGGATTGTCCTCAAGCAGGGCAACCGCGCCTCCCGCGCAGTCCGGCAAGTCATCAAGGCGGCAAATATCGGTGACCGGGGGCTTCCCGGGGCTTTCTGTTTCCGGCGGGGCGGACTGTTCGTCAAAGAGGGAAGGCCTGTGCCGCAGGTCTGTTCTGCGCCTGATTTTGCGGGCGGCGGCCGAAACGTCTCCTTCGGGGCCGGCCGCTCCGGCCGGAATTTTTTGCGGACCAGACAGGGTTTCCACATGCCGGCGCAGGGCGGCCAGTTGAAATTCTTCTGCGAAAGCCCGGAATTCAGGGATATTGAAAGGCCGCACCGCGATGTCCTCCAGGCGCAGTTCCCGGCAGGCGGCGCGGGACAGGGTGGTGAGCTTGCGCCAGATAAAGGCGTTGTCCAGATGTTCTTTGAGCTTGTCCTGAAATTTTTGCGGCAGCAGGGAAAGGTTTTCGCCGATGTCTTCCAGGCTCTGGCATTCGGCAAAGATTTTTTTGGCCGCTGCCGGGCCTATGCCGGGCACGCCGGGGATATTGTCGCTCGGGTCCCCGATCAGGGCCTGCATGTCCGGCCACTGGGCCGGGCTTATGCCGTTTTCGTTCATGAAGGCCCGCTCGGTTACGAGTTTTTCTTCCTTTCCGGCGGGATCCCACATGACGACGGAGGGGCTCAGGCACTGCTTCAGATCTTTGTCTCCACTCACGATGATCACCGGCCGCTCTTGAGAAAAGCGGGCGGCCAGCGAGGCTATGCAGTCATCGGCCTCGCAGCCTTCGGAAACCTCAAGGCTCAGACCCAGAGCGCGGACCATGCGTTTTGCCGGCTCAATCTGGGCCACGAGATTTTCCGGCGTGGCTTCACGGTTAGCCTTGTACAGAGGATATGTCTCGTGGCGGAAATTTTTGCCTTTGCCGTCCAGGACAAAGAGCAGCCAGCGCGGGTTTTCCTCGCGCAGCACACGCAGCAGAAGCCGCGTCAAAAAAACCAGCGCCCCTGTCGGAAAACCGTCGGAGCGGCGCAGATGCTGGTTGGCGAAAAAGCCCCTGTACAAAAAGACGGAGCCGTCCAGTAGAAAAACGGGATCGTCGGCGAGATTCAGGCGTTCTTTCAGTGACATGACGGAGAACATAAAAAGAAAGCCGGGTTATGGCAAGGATTGTAAAAAGTGGACAGTGGACCGGCTCGCCGGGATCCGGCGTCATGCCTCATTTTTCATTCCGGTTATGACCATGAGGGTACAGCCCTGTCGCCAAAAATCCGCCTTCTCTGGCTGACGGAAAACCAGAGCCTCAAAGTAAAAATATGGGCGGGGAGGGAGAACTTTGCTGGAATCTCATGGCCTGATTTTTGCATATATCCCGGTCAAGGGCAAAACACATTCATGTCATTGCTCAAAAGCGAGGATAACCGTTATGATGCCTGTTATTTGGTTGCTTGGTCTTTCCGGCAGCGGCAAGACGACACTGGGGTCTCTTCTGCGCATTTACCTTGAGACAAATGATTATGAGACGGAATTCATCGACGGAGACGCCTTTCGCCAGCAATTCGGCTACAGCGGTTTCCGCCCGCAGGATCGTCTGCGCAATATCAGCGCCATGCGTGAGCACGTGCTGCAACTGAACGCCCAGGACAGGATATGCATAGTCGCGGCCATTACGCCCTATGAGGCCATGCGTCAGAAAAACCGCGAACAGTTTCCCCTGTACCGTGAGGTATGGGTTCGTTGCGGTCTGCCGACGCTGCTGCGGCGCGATCCCAAAGATCTGTATGCCCGCGCCCTCAGGGGTGAAGTGCAAAACCTCAGCGGCGTTTCGGACGTTTTTGATGAGCCTGCGAACCCCGACTGCATCATAGATACGGACAGCCTCAGCCTTGTCGGGAGCTATCTCAAACTGCGCGATTTCGCCCTGGAAGCCATTCAGGAGGGTTTGCAGCAGCCCTTTGCGCAACACATGCGCCTTGGCGGGGGCATGAGTGAACTGGGCTTTGCCTATAATTTTTGCTAGGGGAATTTCACTTTGAAATTGCCCCGGCAGCGGGGCGAATGCAAAAGCCGCCTATGCAAAGGCGCACGCCAACGCCCGCGTTATGCCTTTTTCATCCATTTTTCGCGTTCATGTCGCTCCATGCGCTCAACGGCGTAACGCAGGGTTGTCCTCGGCAGACGTTGATGAAAGACCTCCAGGAAATCACGCAGCGCCTCAAGATTTTTTTTCCCCGCTTCCCGGAGCATCCAGCCGGTCGCCTTGTGTATGAGATCATGCGGGTGGCTGATGAAATATTCGGCCAGCCAGAAGGTTTCTTCCAGACTGCCGAGGCGGATTAAGGCATAGGTGGACACAACGGCGGCCCGCTCCCGCCACAGGTTGCCGCTGTCGGCCCAAGACTTCAGAAAGCTCCGGCGTTCTCCGGCCGCCGTGTTCGCGCACTGCCAGTACGCGCCCATGATGCCGTATGCCGACAAGTCAATAAGATCCCAGTTGTTGGCCCGCTCCAGCCGTTTATCGTAATAGGCGACAAGTTGTCTCAGTCCGGCGGGCTCGTTTCGCTTCAACATCTGTTTTGCCGAATCCGCCATCAGGAACAGCGCGGCAAGGCGGATTTCATGCCAAGGGGAATCCAGAAGCGGGTCGAAATCGGAGAGGGCGAATTTTCCCCTGAAGGGTTTGCTCAGGGAGCGCGTAAGCGGCACGGCAAGGCCCAGAAATTGGTCGCCGTGGCCGTACTGACCGGGGCCGGTTTTAAAAAACCTCATGAGATGCCGGGCCTTTTCCGGATTCGCGTGGGCCGTGAGCAGCGCGATCAATTCGTGTGATACGGGTCGTCGGGCTGTGGATGGCATGACGCTCAGAGCCAAAGGGTCAGCTGACCAGGCGAGAGCCGAGGGTAAAGGCCCGGGCCAGTTCCTGGGGGAACACGTCTTCATGGCGTTTGAGCTTGCCCGGCACGTCAAACACGTCGAATTCGTACTTTGAATAGTTTTTTACCTGCCTGGTGTCGCAGCAGAGAAACACTTCACAGGGGGCGAAAAAGCGCTCCATCAGCCCCTTGCTGCGGGCAATGACCGCGTCCTTGCCGTAGGCGGCCAGTTCTTCCTCGCGTATATTCATGGTGTACACGAGAGCTGTCGCCTTTTTTGCGGGAGAAAGCGGCTGTTTTTTGTTTGTGTACAGATAGTACTGAAACCAGAGGCGCTCCATACAGGCGCGCATAAAGGCTGTTTCCATGCTGAAGTAAAAGGGGGAACCCAGAACCAGCGCCTCGGCTTTATGCGCTTTGCGCAAAACGGGCGCCAGGTCGTCCTTGACGGCGCAACGTCCGTAATGTTTCCCTTTGGGATCCTTGCAGCGAAAACAGCTGAGGCAGCCCGTGAAGGTCAGGTCGGCCAGATGTACCAATTCCGCCTCGGCGCCCTCGGACACCGCGCCCTTGACGATTTGTTCCAGCAGGGAGCCGGTATTCATTTTTTTGCGCGGACTGCCGTTGATGGCCAGAAGTTTCATGGGATCTCCTTTTGGGAACGACCGCCGCTCCGGGCGAATCAGGGTGATGTTTCTCCGAGAGTCATTACCTGCCGCGGTTTTTGCGGGTCGCCGACCGTTTTTGCTGGCGGGGGGATTTCTGCGCCTGATATACTCCGGCCTCGTGCGCGTTCTTTTTCAAATCCAGATTTCTTTGGGGCAGAGGCGCGTTGTAGAGGGCCGAGGCCACGGAAACCGCCTGATTGCCGCATACGAGAAAGCCCGCGTCCAGCAGGCGGCAGGCTTCATTACCCCGGCTTTCTACGTCGGGCGCGCCCAAAATAACGGCCAGCAGACGCTTTTTGCCGTGGCTGGCCGTGAAAATAAGGTTGTAGCCCGAAGCCCTGATCCAGCCTGTTTTCAGCCCGTCAGCGCCTTCGTACTGCCCCAGAAGCGGATTTTTGTTCCAGGTGACGCTGTCGCGGTATCTGAGTGCCGGGGTATTGTGAAAACGCAGGGCAAAGGGATGAGCGCGCAGATAGGCTCGCGCCAGGGCGAGCATGTCGCGCGCTGTGGTGTATTGCTCCTGGTCGGGCAGACCGTGAGGATTACGGAAACTGCTGTCGTGCATGCCGATCTGCCGGGCCTTGACGTTCATCATCCTGACAAAAGCCGGCGCCGAGCCGCCGACAAATTCCGCCACAGCCGTGCTGGCGTCGTTGCCGGAAGAAACCGCCATGCCCAGTAAAAGTTCTTGCAAGGTCAGGTTGTCATTGGGCCTCAAACCCATGCGTGAGCCTCTCTCAAAGGCGGCTTCACGGCTCACGGTCACGGTGCTGCCAAGATTCGCCTGCCCCGCCTTAATGTGGTCCAAGGCCAGAAACATGGATAGCACCTTGGTGAGGGATGCGGGCGGGATGCGGGCATCGGCGTTTTGTTCAAAAAGAATGGCCTCGGTGTCCAGATCATAAAGAATGGCTGAGGAAACCTCCAGAAAAGCCCCCTGGGGCACGGCCGGAGCCGTGGCCGTGGCGCAAGCCGGGGCTGGAAAGCGGCAAAGTGCTACAAGGACGGTCAGGGCCAACCAGCGGCCGATACGCGCCGCAATGCCGCGCACACTCATGCTGCGGCCCCTGCCGCCAAGGCTTTGAGGTTGATTTCCCGCACTTTGGACGGGAGAAAATGTTTGATGGTTTTTTCCAGCATTTCCGTGCCGAAGGGCAGCGCGCCGGAGGCGCAGGCCGCCCCGAGCAGCGCCGTGTTGCCGCTCTGTGCGGCTCCCGCCGCCAGCCCCATTGCGCGGCAGGGCAGAAATTTGCATTGCTCCGCGATGCGGCGGGCCTTTTCCTCAATAAGGCTCATTTCGGGGTATTGTTCCCGGCCCAGGGAAACCCCCAAGGGCGGCAAGGGATCGGAACTGGAAAAAATCGCTCCGCCTGGCCTCAGATAGGGCAGGCCACGCAGGGTTTCCAGCGGTTCAAAACCGAGCAGTACGTCGGCTTCGCCGAAGTCCAGCCTTGGAGAACGCCAACCGCCCAAAAGCAAGACGGACTCCACCACACCGCCGCGTTGGGCCATGCCGTGCACCTCTCCAGCGACAACATCAAGCCCGGCGATCATGGCGGCGCGCGCCAGCAGGGTCGTGGCCGTCAATGTGCCCTGGCCGCCGACGCCGGTAAAATAGATGCGCAGACGCTGCTGAACGGAATTTTTTTTCATGAGGGCGTCTCCTGTGAAGCCGTGAAGATATTTTTCGCTATCGGCTTTCCTGAGCCTTGAACGCTCCTGGCGCGGCCTGCAGGCAGACCATGCAGCCCGTGCACAGAGCGGGGTCAACGGCCAGATCGCCGTGACTCTCGCGGTAAAAGGCAGGACAGGCCAATTCGTTGAGACAGCGCAGGGCCTCATCTCCCTGGCGGCTCACAACAGCCTTTCGCGGCGCTTCTTTTTTCAGGCGGCGGCGGGCGTAAAGCACACAGGGTTCTTCAGCGATCAGCACACGTACGCCGGATTTGCCCTTCATTTTCCGGAAGGCGTCCAGGAGGGCCTTCAGGTTGAAAGCCCGCGTTTTGACGCATTCCGTCACGCCGAGACCCCGCACAATGCTTTCAATGTCCAGATGCAGAGAGTCGTCTCCCAGGGCGGATTGGGCCATGCCGGGGTTGGGCTGATGCCCCGTCATGGCGGTGGTGCCGTTGTCCAGTATGACAAGCAGCAGATCGCGGCGGTTGAAAACGGCATTGGCCAAGCCGGTCATCCCGGAATGAAAAAAGGTGGAATCACCGATAAAAGCCACCACAGGTCTGCCGGAGGCCCAGGCAAACCCGCTGCCCGCTGAAACGGAGGAACCCATGCAGACCAGAAAATCAGCCATGCGCAAAGGCGGCACAATACCCAAGGTATAACAGCCGATATCACTGGAGTACACTGGCTCGTCACCGTAAATCCGCCGCGCGGCGTAATAGACGGCGCGATGCGAGCAGCCGGGGCAGAGGTTGGGCGCGCGGGCCGGCAGATCCGGCTCCACGGGGCGGGCTGGTTTGATAGGGCAGGGACAGTCCAGAAAGGAGGCTACACGGCGCATGACCAGGGTCGCGGAGTATTCTCCCTGGTCCGTGAGCGTGGAGTCTTTGCCTTCAATGCGCGTGGCAAGGCTCTGCTCCTGAGCCAGAGCGCGCGCATCCCGCTCTAACAGAGGCGCGCCCTCCTCCAGCACCAGCACACGGTCGCAACGGGCGAAAAAATCGACGATGGTCTTTGTCGGCAGGGGCCAGGTGATGCCCAACTCCAGGATATGGACGCGGTTTTCCCAGGCGCCGGCGGTCAGGGCGTCGGCCAGATAGTTGCGGGCCACTCCACTTGCGATGATGCCGACACGGCATTGCTCGTCAGCCGGGCGCGTCCGGGTAAAGACCCCGCTCTCAACGAAGCGCCGCGCTTTTTCCATAACGGACGGGAGGGCCTGATGCCGTTTGCGGGCAACGGCCGGCACCGGCACAAAGCGGCCGGGGTTCCGCTGGAATTCCACCAGGGGGGCCACAGGCGGCAGATCGTCAAAATCCACAGGCCCGCGCATATGGCTGACACGCGTTGTGGTACGCAGCATGACGGGCTGTTGCAGCTCGCGGGCCATACGAAAGGCTGTGCGGGTCATGTCCTTGGCTTCCTGCGCGTCGGTCGGCTCAAAACAGGGCAGGGAAGCGAAGCGCGCATAGTGACGGTTGTCCTGTTCGTTCTGGCTGGAGTGGCAGCCCGGATCGTCGGCGGAGAGCAGCACAAGGCCGCCGGGCAGCCCGATGTAGACGGAAGTCAGCAAGGGATCGGCCGCCACATTGACGCCCACGTGCTTCATGGTCACAAGGCTCATGGCTCCGGCAAGGGCGGCTCCGGCGGCAACTTCAAAAGCGATTTTCTCGTTGACGGAATACTCCATGCGGTAGCGTCCCTCGCCGCCAAGGCGGCGAAAGGCGTCCGGCACCTCGGAAGACGGCGTGCCCGGATAGCAGGCGACCACATGCACCCCCGCCTCCAGCGCGCCGCGGACAATGGCTTCATTACCGAGAAGGAGATGGCGTTCTCCCTTGACGCCGTTCAGAAGCCTGTCGCTCATGGTGTACGCATCCTCATTCGGGGGCCGCGGCTCTGGCGCGGAAATAGTCGCCTTCCCGACCGGGGGCCGTGTCGGCCAAGCTTTTGTAAATACCGGCGGCGAGTTCTTTCTGCCCGGCGCTGGCGGCCGCCTCGGCCAGCATCCGGCGCAACTGCGGTGTGCGGGCCTGTTCCGGCAGGCGCTTTTCCGCTTCTCGCAACAGGGGCAGGGCGTCGGCGCTTTTGCCGTCTTTGAGAAGCGCGCCGGCCTGGGCAATCATGGCGGCCGTGCCAAGAGCTCCCTCGCTGTCCAGTTTGGCGATGTCGGCGTAAGCGGCGGCGGCGGCGGCATGATTTCCGCTTTCCGCAGCGCTTTGCCCGAGCGCCATCTGTACGGCAAATCTGGTTTTTTCAGGCGCTGCAAGGGCAAGAGCACTGAGGGCCTTGACGCGGGCCTCACCTTGGGCCGTCATGGTGATGCGCGCCAGTTCGTCCACAACTTCGGCCTTTTTCACGCTGCCGCGCCATTGCCATATTCCCGTTCCGGCCATCAGCAACAGCAGACCCACAACCCCACCGGCTATAATATTCGCGTATCGCAAGATAAAACGCAGCAAAGGAGCGCTCTCGGCGCTGATTTCCGTCTGGATTTCGTGCAGTAGCGAGGCGGCTTCAGCGGCTTGATTTTTTTGCGGATTCATGTATCAAAGGCTCCTTGGTAAAGATACTGAGGCGTTTACTACGCCACAACACCGTCTTTTGTCAAATTTCTGTCTTCGAGGGGCAATTATGATGCGGGAAATGACGCTTCTCGGTGGGCGGGCCAAAGCGGCGGCCCGCCTCTTGGGCAAAAGCCGGCCGCGCGCCAAAACCGATGCCCTCAATTATCTGGCGGAACTTCTGGCGCGCCGGAAAGCCGACATTTTTGCCGTCAACGGCCAAGACACAGAGGCCGCCCGCGCGGCTGGCATGGACGAGCCGCGTCTGAACCGCCTCATCCTGACGCCAGCCATACTGGAAGAAATGTGCGCGGCCTGCCGCCATGTGGCGCAACTGCCTGATCCTGTCGGGGCCACGGAGAGCCAGTGGCAGCGCCCCAACGGCCTGCTGGTCGGCAGAATGCGCATTCCGCTCGGGGTTATTGCCATGATTTACGAAGCGCGTCCCAATGTGACCATTGACGCCGCCATTTTGTGTATCAAGGCCGGAAATGCCGTAATTCTGCGCGGAGGTAGCGAGGCTTTACGCTCCAACACGATTCTGGCCGCTCTGATGGGTGAGGCCCTGGCCCATGCGGGCCTGCCCGCCGATGCGGCACAGCTTGTTCCCACTGTGGACAGGGCGGCGGTAACGGCTCTGTGCAAGCTTGATCAGTATATTGATGTGATCATCCCACGCGGCGGCGAGGGACTTGTGCGGGCCGTAACCGAGGCAGCCGTCATGCCCGTGCTCAAGCACTTCAAAGGGGTTTGCCACGCCTATATTGACGCGGATGCCGATGTGGAGCAGGCCCTTGAAATAGTCTTCAACGGCAAGGTGCAACGGCCCGGCGTGTGCAACGCCCTGGAATGCCTGCTTGTGCACAAGGATATTGCCGTGCGTTTTTTGCCCCTGGTGGGCGAAAAGTTGGGCCGCGCCGGGGTGGAATTCCGCGCCTGTCCCCGCTCCCTCCCTCTGCTCGGCCCTACGGCCAAAGCCCAGACAGCGGTGGATCTCGGACAGGAATTTCATGACCTGATCCTTGCCGTTTGCCTGGTGGACGGCCTCGACGACGCCCTTGACCACATCGCCCGCTATGGTTCAAACCACACGGAAGTCATCTGTACGGCGAATCTTGGCAGCGCGCGGCGTTTTCTACGGGAGGCGGACGCCTCCATGGTGGCCGTCAACGCCTCAAGCCGTTTCAATGATGGCGGCCAACTCGGCCTGGGCGCGGAAATCGGCATTTCCACTTCAAAATTGCACGCCTATGGCCCCATGAGCGTACAAGAACTGACCACCACAAAATTTGTGGTGCTGGGCCAGGGGCAGGTGCGCGAATAGATGCCGGATGTTCCCGCCGGCCCCGGCAGGGCCATACTGGGCGGTTCATTTAATCCGTTGCATATCGGCCATTTGCGTTTTGCCCTTGAGACGCTGGAAGCTCTGGGCGCTCTGGCGGACGGTGTGGATTTAACGCCCACGGCCGTACCGCCCCACAAAAACGCCGGAAATCTGCTGCCCTTTGATATCAGGGCCGCCATGATTGAAGCCGTCGCGGCGAGCATGCCCGGTCTGCGCTGCAATCGGATGGAAGCGGGCCGCGAGGGGCCTTCCTATACCTGGGATATGCTTTCGGCGGCCCGTGCGCAAAACCCCGGCACGGATTTTTATTTTTTGCTCGGTATGCCGGATTTCGCCCTCTTGCCCACCTGGTTCCGGGGGCTGGAACTGCCCCGCCTCTGCCACTTTGTGGTCTCCCCGCGCGCGGGCATGGGAGCTGGAGACTTTGCAGTGACAATCCGCCACCTCTGGCCGCAAGCGCGGGAATGCCCCCCCCTTGTGGCCGATGGTCAGTGCATGGCCCTGCCCGGCGGCGGGCGGGCCCATTTTTTGCCCCTGTCTGTTCTGGAAATCAGCGCTTCAGACATCCGGCGGCGCTGGCTGGCCGGCAGAAGCATCACCTGCCTCGTGCCTCCGTCGGTGGAGCGGCTTCTGGAACGGGAGCGCGACATCGCCCGAAATCACTGGGCCGGGGAGACGGAAGACTGATGCCCTCAGGCCGCCTGATGCCCCCGCCGCTGGACAAAAAACAAAAAAATTGTATGCTTGCGTTGATGCCGGGGCCGTCCTTTTAGGGTCCCCGGCGTACACGCGGAGAGGTAGCGAAGCGGCCGTAACGCGCCCGACTCGAAATCGGGTTACCGGTTAGTCCCGGTACGTGGGTTCGAATCCCACCCTCTCCGCCATTTGAAGATAACATACTGATTTTGCATATATTTCTTCTGCGTGGAGCCTCATTGTACCCTTGGATACACTTCGGGGATACGGTTGAGGCTCCATCATGCCTTCTCAAGACACTTCTCGGCGCGATTCTCTCCCACATACCGGCTATCGGCACGGCTCCTATCTCGTTATGCACCGACAAATCCGGTATTTCCGCATAACTGTGCCTGTTCACTTGCAATCCCTGCTCGGTAAAAAAGAAATCCGTCGATTTTTGGATGGTCTGGACAGCCGCATGGCCCGCGCAAAGGCCATGCGACTGTCCGTGATCGCACAAACTTTTTTTGCTTTTTTAAATGATGTGCAAAACGAACGGATACGTTTCAGACATGGTGATAACACGCAATGTCCTAATAATATACGACAAATAGCCTGTGTCCTGGATACGTTTTGGTTTGACACGGCCATGAAAGAAAACCTGTCCCCGGCGACATTGGCGCTCCGCTTGCCCTCATTTTTACAGGACGCGGGGTTGCAGGTTAATGATGGTAGACCAGTGGAACAGGAAAAACGACACGCAGAAGTGGTTGACGTTCCTGTCCCGCAAACTCAGACGGAGGAGATGAAGCGCCATGTGGCTTCATCTCCTCTCAAGCCTCTCAAAAGCTCTTATGGGAGAAAGCATTACGCTTTGCTGGTATCGACTTTTTACAAACCCTCTATGCCAGAAAAATACCAGATCTTTGTTGGTATACCTATAGATTTTGTGAGAGGATGCCAGACTGACTATTTCTGAAAAAGTTAAGCCCCGCTTGACTTTTTTGGCTTCGCGGGGCTTTGTGAGATTATACTTTGGTGGGACGTGCGGGGATCGAACCTGCGACTCTCTGCTTAAAAGGCAGATACTCTACCGACTGAGTTAACGTCCCAGTAATCTGTGACTAATAGCCTGGAATGTGAAGGTTGTCAAGACGAGCACAATTGGGGCAGGGGATCAATTTGCCGCGAGCCCGTGTCAGACGTCGTTTTTCTTCTGGTCATGTATCAAGAGTACACCACCCCTATCGTCAAAAATTCGACTTTTTTGGCTGGCGATAGACTGAATCAGTGGCCTGAATAATCCAAAGTGCGTCACTACCGCGATTGAAGGAGTATATGCGTCTGTGTATTGCGCAAAGAATGCAGCCGCAACATAAACTGCCACCAGAGCGGTTCAACATTAAAAATGTTTGACCGCTCAGCGCGGATTTTTTTGAAAATCAGCGCCACGAAATGCTTGCAAGGCGAACGTGCTTCGCCGTCAAACAAGCATTCAAAGTGAAAATACTCTAAGGGGACGAGGCCTCTGGCGGTAAAAAAGGACGGGAATTACTCCCGCCCTTTTTTGTGTTTTTTCGTATTCGGTCTTTCCGCAAGGGTCAATGCGGACTGTTGTTACGCTGTTTTTTTTCGGGATAGAGGACAAAATTCCAGTACAGCACATATACGGGCAGCACAATCAGCATCATAATATACGCCCAGCTTTTGGTGTACAGGAAATATTCATAAAATGTGCTGAATTCCATGGTGTCCTCCTTTGCCTTAATGGGCGTCCTTGAAATGGGGATGTTCATAGAGCACAGGCATGTGATACACAATAAAGCGGTAGGCCGTCACAATCATGGTGACGACAAAGCAGGAAATCCAGATTTCCCAGATGCTCGGGAAATACCGCTCGGCGGAAGGCAGCGCGTAATTGTAGGCGATCATGGAAACATTGAAGCGGTTGAATACGATGCCCAAAACCGTATTGACGGCGGCGAAACGGCAGAGTTTCAGATTGCGCTCACGGGAACCCTTGGCGTAAAGGAAGGCCGGCAGCAGAATAAAACCGAACATTTCCAGAAGCCATATCGCGCCGTAACCGGAGCAGAGATAGGGGATATTGGCCTGCACCAGCATATCGGTGAACTTGATCATGAAATAGGCGAACAGAATAAACGACACAGCCTTGGAAAAGCTGAAGGTCACCTCATCGGCTTCTTTCAGGTGAGTGGCGTCCATGTAGTGGTGTACGCCCTTGTGCGCGAGCATTCCTTCAAAGATGACCATGGAGCCGCCGGCCGCCATGGAACTGACGAAAAAGAACATGGGAATGAAGGGGGAATACCACAACGGATGCAGTTTGCCCGGAGCGATGAGAAACAGCGAGCCGAGGGATGACTGGTGCAATGTGGAAAGCGTCACGCCGAAAATGGTCAGAATAATGGTGAAGCGATTGACCAAGGCGCGCCATTTGATTAAAAAGGGAAATTTTTCCGCCAGCCATTCGCAGGGTGCCACGGAAAATTCCACAAAGAGAACCGTGACGTAGGTGGCGACGCACAGGCCGACTTCAAAAAGCACGGATGTCGTGCCCGGGAAAAAGAACATATAGGGCAGGCGCCACCAGTGGCCGAGGTCATACAGCAGCGCCACAACCACAAAGGCGTAGCCGAGGAAGGCCGTTGTCACCGCCGGGCGCACGGCTGAATGAAAATGCTTCATGCCCATGACATAGCAGGCCACAGTGGTAAAGTAGCCGCCGGCCGCCAAGCTCACGCCGCACAAGAGGTCAAAGCCGATCCACATGCCCCAGGGCTGCACGTCGGACAGGTTGGCGACTGAGCCAATCCCTTGGGTAAAGCGGATAAAGGTGATAATCAGCCCGCCGACAAGGATGAAGGCGGTCAGGATATTGCCCTTGGTAAGGGTGAAGAATTCACCGAGATTAAACAATTTGTCCCTGGTAGGAATAACGATGTTGTGTGCCATCTACTTGTCCTCCCCGTGATGCCCGCAATTCGCGCAGGTATTTTCCCGTGCTTTCAGGGCGTCGGCCATAGCCTGGCGCGCCGTATCCGCCATGCCGGGGCCTTGGGTTTCCGCGATTTTGCGGACAGCGGCGTCCATGGCGGCGGCCATATCTTCCTTGGCTTCTTTGACAATTGTCTCGGTTTCGGCTTTGTGCATGGCTTCACGCCGTTTGGCGATAGCGTAGGCTCCGCCGAAGAGTACTGGCCAGAAGGCCACGATCATCGGCACGGCGCCGAGGGCGCCCCCAGTCAGTTCGCCCATGGGGCGGTTGCCCAGATGCGTGTCCAGCCCCAAGGATGCGAATTCGTGGCCGGTCGCCTGATGAGAATCTTTGCTCGCGGCAACGGGAGCAGACGGCGCCAGCACCATCCAGGCCGTCCCGCCGGCATCCCATTCTCCATATATATAGTCCACGTATTTGCCAGGGTTATTCTTGATGCGCGCGCGTGCCACCTTGATGAGATCGGAGCGGCGGCCAAAGGTCAGGGCGTCCATGGGGCAGGCTTCCACACATCCGGGGAGTTTGCCTTCCTTGAGACGCGGCTCGCAGAATGTGCATTTCACCACCAGAGGATCCCAGGCGTCGTCGTATTCAAAGCTCGGCACATAGAACGGGCAGGCAACCATGCAGTAGCGGCAACCCACGCACTGGGAGCCGTCGTAGGCGACGCTGCCGTCGGGCTGTTTCTGAAAACATTTGGCAAAGCAGGCCGAGGCGCAGGCCGGGTCATTGCAGTGAAAGCACTGTAACTTGCGGAACACCGGCTTGCCGTTCAATTCGTATTTGTTGACCACCGTCCAGGAGGTTGGCGTCATACGACGGTTTTTATCCAGCACGGAGAGGTCGTCGAAGGACTTGTCCGGTTTGGGCAGATTGTTCACCTTGTTGCAACCCGCTTCGCAACGGCGGCAGCCGATACAGCGGGTGGTGTCGTGCAGGACGCCGTAGCTGTTTTCATGATAGGGCCAAGTGTGCGTGCCGCCGGCCGCATGGGCCGTTTTGGCCGTGCTCAAAGCCGATGCCAGGCCGGCGCTGCCCAGAATAGTCAGAAATCTCCTGCGATTCATTACTTGCCTCCTAACTTTGCGGCGGCGCCGTCAACAGGCTTGGCCTCGTTATCCTTGTGGCAGGTGACGCACGAGGTATTGAGGGGCCTGGCGACATTCATGCCCTTGTGGCAGCCCATGCATTGCAGATGGTAGGCGGCCTTGAGTTGCGGGCGTTCCGGATTGGCGGGGTTGATGCGTTGCGAGTGGCAGCTTCCGCATTTGGGCGGAGCACTCTTCAACGGGCTGTTATGGTGGCATGTCGAGCACAGCGTCGCGGGCTGGCTGTGGAAAGCCGAAGCCAGGGAGTTGTCCTTGAGGCGTTCCATAAGCGAGGAAACATGGCGGCGGTGCGCGAACATATTGGCTTTGTATTCGTCTGTGATGCCGTCGATCATCACTTTATAGGGGCCGTCTGTCGGCTGAAGCTGTACGGGATTCTCGCGGGCTTTCAGGGTATCGGCCGCGAGTTGGGCATTTCTCTTGGCGGGCAGCTTGCCGGCGATACCGGCGACCATATCGGCCTTGGTCAGTCCGGCCACATTATGACAGGCGTTGCAATATGCTTCGGAACGTGTCGGCTTGACAATGCCGTGACAGCCG
Organism: Desulfovibrio sp.; assembly: GCA_031280915.1. Lineage (GTDB taxonomy): Bacteria > Desulfobacterota > Desulfovibrionia > Desulfovibrionales > Desulfovibrionaceae > Desulfovibrio. Next base: position 38,925 of record JAITGC010000078.1, read on the forward strand.
GCGCATTCCCGCCGTTGAAGCTGTTCGGTGTGACAGCTCACACAGCTTTGCGGCGTATTGCCTTTTACCCGTTTGGCAATGTTCGGGGCGTGCATCGCCTGATCCAGGGTGACAAACTTGCCTTCGCTCCTGCCTTCCACAGTGTGACAGGTTGTACAGGCGACCGTTTCGCCGGTGTGGTGGCATGATTCGCAGTCATCAACGCGGTTTTCGTGAACAAGATGGTTGAAAACCACGGGCTTCATGCCGACTCCCTCGGGATTGGGTTTTTCGCCGACAGGAAAGATGACCATGGCTGAGGGCGCGTCACTGACACTCGTCAACGCGGGTGCTGCGGGGACGGGGCCTGCGTCCCAGAGTGTCAGATACGCCGCGCCGGCCACGGCGATCGCCGCCAGCAGGAGCAGTGTTGTGCCATTCCTCATGTGTTTTTCCTTTTGCATACAGGCAGTCCAACCCCGCGGCACCATGCTCTGGGGCGCTTCCGCCCGCATGGCGGGCGGCAAGAAAGATGCAGTGTTTTTAGCCTGTTTGCGGAACGGCGTCAAGCGGCTTTGAGAAAAAACGGAGATTGCGATTGAAAATATCCCGCTTCCTGTGCGGCAAGGCGGGAAAATTTTTATCGCAAAGACCATGAATTATGCGAAAAAAATTTCGTTCCATTGACACAATGCCGCTGAAGCCGTAAAATAGAACAATTCTTTATTTAAGGAGGAGTGTCTCATGAAAAAGTTGTCAGCGTTACTTTGTCTTTTTATTCTGGCTTTGGCTTTTCCGGCCTTAGCCGCGCCGCCGCCGGTTCCCACCGACCCTTTGCCGGTCAAAGGATCCAAAAAGGAAGTGATGTTTCCCCATGTCCCCCATCAAAAAGTGGAGTGCGTGGTTTGCCACCACAAGGTTGAGGGCAAGGAAAATTTTCAGAAGTGCGCGACGGCCGGATGCCATGACAATCTGACGGAAAAGAAGGGCGAAAAGAGCCTCTACGCCGTCATGCACACCAAGGAAGGCCTCAAGTACCAGACCTGTATTCAGTGCCACGCCAAGGTCGTGGCGGAGAAAGAGGAGTTGAAGAAGGAACTGCTCGGCTGCGCTAAGTCAAAGTGCCATCCTTAAAATTTTTTCATGACGTGATTAAGGAAGCCCTCGCCCGTATTCCGGACGGGGGCTTCTTTCACACCGCAGCCTTTCCTCCTTCGTGACGCGGAGAGCGGATAAACGCATGAGCCGAGCAAAGGGGACTGTGGCCGGAGTAGTGCTGGCCGGAGGGCTTTCCTCCAGGCTCGGCCGGGAAAAGGCCTTGCTGCGGGTGCATGGCCGGAAGCGGCCGAACCTGCTCCGCCGTACGTATGATCTGCTGGCGGCTCTGTTGCCCTGGTGTTGGGTATCATGCCGGCCTGGGCGCCCCAGACGCGGATACGTCTGCATTTTTGACGAAATGGAAGGTATCGGGCCTTTCAGCGGCCTGTACGCGGCCCTGCGCGAGGCGCGGGAACGGGGCTTTTCCGCCGTGCTGGCCCTCTCCTGCGATTTGCCGTTCATGGATGAGGCCACTTTGCGCGCGCTTCTTGCCGCTCGGGAAAACAGCTCGGAGCAGACGCTGTTGACCACTTACTGCCAGCGCGAGACCGGATTTATCGAAGCCCTGACCGCTGTTTACGAAACAGAGGCCATCCCGTTTTTTGACAGGGCCTTGGCCGAGGGTGAACGCAAGCTGAGCCGGCTTATCCCCGAAAAACGCCAACTTCGCATCATGTACGGCGAAACAGAGGCATTGCCCTTTTTCAACGTCAATTATCCCGCCGATCTTGAACGGGTGCGGTGTCTTCTCCGCGCGCGATGATCCCGCCGTAAAGCGCGAAAAAATCATCATCCTCTTGACCCGTTGTATTGTTTATGTTTAAATAAGTACAATCTTCTTTTTTTGCCGCTCCAGACCGGATTCCGGAAAGACTCGGCCTTTGCCGCCGGCGCCGGCGAGATTACGGAACGGCATATATTTAACCGGGAGAGATGTATGAAAAGACGTTCGTTTCTTAAAATGTCGTGCTGTCTTGGGGCGGGCCTTGCCCTGAGCGGCTTGGGGCTTACCCTTGCCCCGGTAGCGGCGTACGCCGACGACATGAAAAAGGCCGATGCCCTGAGAACGGCGGTGCAGAGCACGACAGTGTGCTGTTATTGCTCCGTCGGCTGCGGGCTTATTTGCAGTGTTGACAAGGCCAGCGGCAAAATCTTCAATATTGAGGGCGACCCGGAACATCCCGTCAATGAAGGCGCGCTCTGCGCCAAGGGGGCCGGCCTGTACCAGGTTTCCGCCGCCAATGAGCATCGGCTTATGAAGGTGCTCTACAGAAAGCCGGGCAGCGACAAATGGGAGGAAAAAGACTGGAATTTCGCCATCAGCCGCATTGCCGAGCTGATGAAGAAAGAGCGGGATAAATCCTTCATCGTGAATAATGAGAAAGGGCAGATGGTCAATCGCGTGCAGACCATGTCCCTTATGGGGAGCTCCAACGTGCTCAGCGAAGAATGCTGGGCCACCACACAATTTGCCAGAGGCCTGGGGTTTACGTATATAGACCACCAGGCACGGGTCTGACACGGCCCCACTGTACCGGCTCTGGCAGAGTCGTTCGGACGCGGTTGCATGACGAATCACTGGATTGATCTTCAGCACAGTGATGTAATTCTCATTCAGGGCAGTAACGCTGCCGAAAATCATCCCATTTCTTTTAAATGGGTGATGCGCGCCAAGGAAAAGGGCGGTAAGGTCATTCACGTCGATCCCCGCTTTACGCGCACTTCGGCCAAGGCCGATGTGTACGCGCCCATCCGATCGGGCACGGACATAGCCTTTGTCGGGGGCATGATCAAGTACATTATAGAAAATAAGAAATACTTTGAGGAATATCTTCTCAACTACACCAATGCCCCTTTCATCGTAGGGGAAAAATTCAGCTTCAAGGACGGCCTGTTCTCCGGCTATGACCCCGGAAACCGCAAGTACGACAAGTCTTCCTGGGCGCTGGAAAAGGATGAAAACGGAATCCCGAAGCGGGACGACACCTTGAAACACCCGCGCTGTGTGCTTAACATGTTGTACCAGCATTACAAGCGCTACGATTTGGACAAGGTTTCGGCCATCACGGGCACGCCCAAGGAGAAACTCCTTGAGGTGTATGAACTTTTCGCCTCCACGGGCGTGAAGGACCGCGCCGGCACCGTCATGTACGCCCTGGGGCAGACCCAGAGCACCATCGGCGTACAGAAAATCAGAAGCCTGTGCATCATGCAGCTCCTGCTCGGCAATATCGGGATTTGCGGCGGCGGCGTCAACGCTCTGCGCGGTGAGCCGAATGTGCAGGGGTCAACGGATCATGCTATCCTCTATCACTATCTGCCGGGATACATGCCTGTGCCTCGAGCCGGGAAGCAGACCGTCGAGGAATACATCAAGGCGGCCACGCCTGCGTCCAAGGATCCGCGTTCGGCCAACTGGTACGCCAACACGCCCAAGTATGTGGTAAGTCTGCTTAAATCCTGGTTTGGCGACGTCGCCACGCCGGAAAACGGCTTCGGTTATTCCTGGCTGCCCAAGTGTGACGATGGTCAGAACTGCGACGTGCTGCACATGATTGACGACATGTACGCGGGCAAGATCAAGGGGTATTTCTGCATCGGGCAGAACCCTTGCGGAAGCCTTCCCAACAGCAATAAAGTGCGGGCGGCCATGACAAAGCTGGACTGGATGGTGCACGTCAACATCTTCGACAACGAATCCGCGTCCTTCTGGAAAGGCCCCGGTCTTGATCCCAAAAAAGTAAAGACGGAATGTTTCCTTTTGCCTGCCACGGCCAATCTGGAAAAAGACGGCAGTCAGGCCACCTCCGGACGCTGGATGCAGTGGTTGCACCGGGCGGTGGACAATCCGGGAGACTGCCTCTCCACAGGAGCCATAGTCACAAGACTCATGCACAAGATCCAGGAAATGTACAAAAAAGAAGGCGGGGCCATGCCCGACGGCCTTCTCAACATGCGTATGGATTATCTGACTCCCGACGGTAAGGAGTTCGACGCCCTCAAGGTGGCTCGGCGCATCAACGGCGAGTTCGAACGCGACGTCAAAATCGGCGACAAAGAATATAAAAAGGGCCAGCCTGTGCCTGGGTTCGGGCTGCTCCAGGCGGACGGCTCCACTTCCTGCGGCAACTGGCTTTGTTCAGGGAGTTTCAGCCTTGACGGCAAAAATCTCATGGATCGCCGCGGCAAGGAGGACCCCACAGGTCTCGGCCTGTACCCCAACTGGTCATACTGTTGGCCCATGAACCGCCGCATTGTGTACAACCGGGCCTCAGTGGATCTCCAGGGCAGGCCCTACAACCCAAAACGCGCTCTCCTGCAATGGCGGGACGGCAAATGGGTCGGCGATGTGGCCGATGGCCCTTGGCCGCCTATGGGCATGGAGGGCGGCAAGCTGCCCTTCATCATGAAACCCGACGGCGTGGCTTCCCTTTTCGGGCCGGGGTTGGGCGACGGGCCTTTCCCCGAGCATTACGAGCCGCTGGAAAGTCCGCTCAAGCGGAATCTTATGTCAAAACAGCACAACAGCCCCATTATCACCATCTTCAAAAGTGATAAGGACAAGGTGGCGAGCGCGGATCCCAGATATCCCCTGGTGCTGACCACCTATTCCGCGACGGAGCATTGGTGTTCGGGGGCTATCACCCGTTGGCAGAGCTGGCTTACCGAGGCCATGCCCCAGGTTTATGTGGAAATAAGCGAAGAGCTTGCCAAGGAGCGCGGGTTTAAGAACGGCGAATGGGTAACGGTGGAGTCCGCCCGGGGGCGGATTGACGCTGTGGCCATGGTGACGCCGCGCCTGCGGCCTCTGACCGTCGACGGCAAGGCGACGCATCTTGTGGGTATGACCTATAACTACGGCTGGCTGCACCCCAAGGACAGCGGCGATACCTGCAACCTGCTCACCACCTTTGTGGGAGACGGTAACGCGGGAACGCCGGAGTACAAGGCGTGTATGGTCAACATCAACAGAAAGGCGTAGGAGGTAGCCATGTCAGACGGGAAGTCCATATTGGTCGATACCTCGCGCTGTACCGGCTGTCGAGGTTGTCAGGTGGCGTGTAAGCAGTGGAACGATCTGCCGGGAACGCGGACAAAACAGGCGGGGACATATCAGAATCCGCCGGATTTTTCCTGCGATACCTACAAGATTGTGCGTTTTGCCGAAGGAAAAAAGGAAGGTTCCCGTGAACCTTACTGGTATTTCTTCGCGGATATGTGTCGTCATTGCATGAATCCGCCGTGCATGTCCGCCAGCGACAAGGACGAAATCGTGCAGGATGAGGCCACAGGGGCCATTGTCTACACAAAGGAGACAAAAAATATTGACTTTGAAACGGCGCGGAGCAGCTGTCCTTACGATGTTCCACGCCAAAACCCGGACAGCAAGGTACTGTCCAAGTGCACTATGTGCATTGACCGCATGAGAAGCGGCCTGAAGCCGGCCTGTGTTTTGTCCTGCCCGACCGCCATGGAATTCGGCGAACGGGAGGCCATACTCAAACTGGCCGAGGAGCGCGTGGCCGAACTCAAAAAGATCTGGCCCAAGGCCAAGGCCATAGATGCCGATGAAGTGCGTGTAATCTTTATTGTGACGGATGATCCCAAAAAGTACCACACGCATGCGCAGGCTTAACCCATAACCGCAAACAACAATGCGGCCGGAGGCGGGGGCGACCTTTCTCCGGCCGCATTGTGTAAAAAGCCGGAGTCCATGTGAGTATACCCAAAGAATTGTTGCGCCGTCTGGCCAGGGAGCACCCCCACAGCGCCCATATTCTGAAAGCCTTTGTTCCCCTTCTGGAAGCGCGCGAGGCTTTGGCTGAAAGCCTGCCCCCTCCCGAATTGCCGGCGGGGCCGGACGCCCTTTCCTTTTCCCAGGGCAAGGCATGGCTTGCTGCGGGCGATCATGCAGACGTATATCTTGATGAGGCTTTTCTCAGCGCGGCGCCCGCAAAAATCCTGACGGCCGCCATCAAGGGATTGCCGGATTTGAAAATGCCCCTGCGCGGGCTGAGGGATTTTTTGAAAAAAGATGAAGGGGAGTGCGCAAAGCTCATTATGCTTTATCTCACCGGGAGCATGAACAAAGTAAAAGCTTGGGGCGGAAAGCACGGACAGGATTGCCGCGGGGTCGTGTTCGGGGCAACGCATCTTGCTTCGGCGGCGGCTCGGCGGGTCGCGCGCGCGGCCGCTTCCTGCGCTCTGCCTCCCTGGCGCGGAGGCCTCTGTCCTATCTGCGGCTCCTTGCCCCATGCCTCCGCCCTGCGCGGCAGAGAGGGCAAACGCTGGTTGCAGTGTTCGCTGTGTCGGCATGAATGGGCGTTTTCCCGTACTGTTTGCCCTGTATGCGGGCAGGATTCTCCAAAGGATTTGCCCTTGTTTTTTCTGGAACAGAACCGATGGGAGAGGGCCGAGGCGTGCAATCAGTGCGGGCGGTATCTGCTGGGTGTTGACACGCGCGAATTTGCCGACGATATTCCGTTGGAGCTTCTGCTGCTCTGCATGATGCCCCTTGATATGCTCATGCAGGAAAAAGGATTTGTTCCGGCGGCGGATGAGGCCCAGGGCCGCCGGGGGAAGAATGCTCGCAAACAGAAACCGGATGCCTTGCAACAGGAGCGTTTGCGGTGAATATCGGTTCTTATACTTTTGACGAATTCAAGGCTGCGGCGGCCGCTTTTCACGGCTATCCGGCTCCGGGCTTACTGCTTGGCGGCTACATGGTAGAAGCGGCCAAAGCCGCTCTGCCCCCAGGAATCCTGTTTGAAGTTGTGGTGGAGAGCAAAAAATGCTTGCCGGACGCCGTGCAACTGCTCACACCGTGCAGTGCCGGCAACAATTGGATGAAGGTGGTCAATCTGGGGAGATACGCGCTTTCCATGTTTGACAAATATACAGGCGAAGGCGTGCGCGTGCGCGTGGATGTGGGCCGGCTTTCGGCCTGGCCGGAATTGCGAGCTTGGTTTCTGAAGGAGAAATCCAAGGCCGAACAGGATGCCGAAAAATTGCTACGGGAGATAGAAGCCGCTGGTGACGGCGTATGCGTCGTCGCGCCCATACGCATACGTGAGCGTTTGCTGGGCCACGCGCATATGGGGGCCATAGGCGTCTGTCCGGCCTGTGGTGAGGCTTTCCCCGCAAAGGACGGCGTGATTTGCCGCGGCTGCCAAGGTGAAGCTCCTTATGTTCCGCTTGGAAAAGGCGACCGGGATGCGTTTCCTCGTTTTGCGGTGGTGTCTGTGGAAAATGCCGTGGGGAAAACGGCCTTGCACGATATGACCCGTCTTGTTCCCGGCGAGAGCAAGGGGGCGGAATTTTTGGCTGGTCAAGTTATAACGGCCGGGGATGTTTGCCGCTTGCAGCATATGGGGCGTTTTTCGCTGGCGGTGAGCGAAGGAGCCGAGGCCGGGGATTTTGTGCACGAAGACGAAGGGGCCTTGGCCTTTGCCCGGCGTATGGCCGGGGAGAACGTCATTGCCGACGCCGAGCCGCGCGAGGGAAAAATTGGTTTTCGCGCGAAGGCGCGGGGGCTGTTTTCCCTGGACAGGCCGCGTCTTGCCGCTTTCAACATGCCGGGCGACGTCATATGCGCCGCCAGGCAGGACGCCACCCTTGTCGAAGAGGGCGCCTCCCTTGCCGCCACACGCGTCATTCCTCTCTATATCGGCAAATCCCGTTTTGCCGAGGCCTTATCCTTGCTTGACAGGCCGCTTTTTGCTGTGTTGCCTCTGCGTGAAGCCAAAGTGGGCATTCTGGTGACCGGTACCGAGGTTTTTAACGGCTTGGTGGAAGACGGTTTCATTCCTGTTATCACGGCAAAAGCTGAAGCTTTTTCCTGTGCGGTGGTCAAAACCGCCATAGTGCCGGACGACAGGGAGCGTATCCGTGGGGCCGTGGAACTGATGCGCGAGGCCGGGGTTGATTTGCTGGTGACCACAGGCGGCCTGTCCGTTGATCCGGAGGACTTAACACGGGCTGCTTTGATGGAGGCCGGGCTTGTGGACATATTGTACGGTGCTCCCGTATTGCCCGGCTCCATGACGCTTGTCGGTCGCATGGCGGCGCACGGCGCGTCCGTGAAAGATAAAGAGCGGGCCGTCAACGGCCTGCCGGATTTTGACCGCGTGGAGCAGCCCGCCCATGGGGAAATGCAGGTTATCGGCGTTCCGGCGTGCGCCTTGTATTTCAAGACAACCTTGTTTGACGCCCTCCTGCCGAGGCTTTTGGCGGGTCGCCGTATTACCCGGCCGGAGCTTGCGGCCATGGGCGAGGGCGGTTTGTGCATGAACTGTAAAGTATGTACTTGGCCGAAATGTTTCTTTCTGAAATAGCCTGTTTTCATTTTTTAACTATATTGGCAGGATTGTTTTTAGGATGGATCACCTTTGAAACGTTGCGTTCGGCGTGAACGGCGAAAGTGAATTTCGTTTGTGCCTCACACGCGGACGGTTGCCCTGGCGGAAAAAATTCAGAAATTTTTTCTGAAAAATCTTGACCTCGCCCGTTCTTTGGTTTAGAAAATCCCTCGCCCCTGAAAACCGGATGCGGCCTTGATTGGGTTGTGGGTGGAGAAGGGGTAATCCCTGAACGGCAGGGAAGGACGGATCGAGTCCGTCCTGCTTGTGCCCGGCTGCGGCGAGCTGTGAAGTTGTTCAAAAAGTTCCGCAGACGGGTTTGACATGTGCAGGCGTTGCCAAATGCCGGACAATGTCAGCCGTTCCAGCTCGCAACGGATCCGCGTCTTAATTTATGACGCCCGGGGCTGTAAGGTAGGGGGGAGAACCCCATTTGGTAACCCTGCGACCACCTTGTTCGTAACCTTCTGTTGCGGCATGGTTTGGGGATTCGCCGGGGGCGTCACATGGATGACGTTGGTGCGCTCCGGTGCCCCTTCATCTTCCAGTTTCCTGACACTTCAGGTGTGACGAACGCGCCGCGCGCGCCGGCCCCGCTTTTGGCGGACCGCGCATGTTGTTTTCAAGCCCGCGTGCCGCGCGGTATTTTGCAAATGGAGTAGGCATAATGACGACAGTAAGCAGCGATCGCATTCGCATCAAGCTTAGGGCTTACGATTATCGCATATTGGACAAGGCTGTCGCGGAAATCGTGGATACGGCGCGCAACACCGGGGCTGGCGTGGCGGGGCCCATTCCTCTGCCCACCAATATCCACAAATATACCATTCAGCGCTCCGTGCATGTGGACAAAAAATCGCGCGAACAGTTTGAAATGCGTATCCACAAGCGCCTCATGGATATTTTGGAGCCGACCCAGCAAACCGTCGACGCCCTTGGCAAGCTCTCTCTGCCTGCCGGAGTTGACGTGGAAATTAAGCTTTAGCGGGGGCAGTCATGGCTGAAAAAATGGGAATATTGGGACGGAAGCTGGGTATGACCCGTATTTTTTCCGATGAAGGTGCGGCTGTGGCCGTGACCGTCATTGCGGCTGGGCTATGCCCTGTGACGCAGGTTAAAACCGAGGAAAAAGACGGCTACAACGCTCTGCAAATAGCCTTTGCTCCTGCTAAGGAAAAACGCGTCGGCAAGGCCATGCGCGGGCATTTCGCCAAAGCCGGAACGGGACTTTTTCGACACCTCAGAGAAATTCGCCTTGAGGGCGCGCCAGAACAAAAGGCGGGCGATGCGCTTTCCGTCGCTATGTTTGCCGTGGGCGATGTGGTTAAGGTAACGGCCAAAAGCATTGGCAAAGGGTACCAGGGGCGCATGCGCCGGTGGAATTTCGCCGGCTCCAAGGACTCGCACGGTTGTGAAAAAGTGCACCGTAACAATGGCTCCATAGGCAACAATACCCTCCCGGGCCATGTTTTCAAGGGACGTAAAATGGCCGGGCACTGGGGCAATGAAACCGTAACCGAATCCGGGCTTCTGATTGTCGGCGTACGTGCGGATGACAATGTTCTACTGGTTAAGGGCTCTGTGCCCGGTCCCAAAAACGGGCTTGTCTTTGTGCGCAAGCAGTAGGGGAACAGAAATGGCCACCGTTAAAGTATATGATCAGAACCGGCAGGAAAGCGGTGACATAGAGCTTGCCGCCGATGTTTTTGAAGTTGAGGTGCGGCCGGAAATTTTGCATCTTGTCGTGCGCGCCCAGGCGGCCGCCAAACGCGCGGGTTCCCATCAGGTCAAAACCCGAGCGTTGGTATCCGGGGGCGGCGCAAAGCCCTGGAAACAGAAAGGCACGGGCCGCGCGCGTTCCGGCTCCAGCCGTTCGCCTATCTGGCGCGGCGGAGCTGTTGTTTTCGGCCCGGCCCCCCGCGATTACAGCTTTAAAGTCAACAGCAAAGTACGCGCACTCGCACTCAAAATGGCTTTGTCAAGCCGTTTGGCCGCCGATGCTCTTATGATTGTGAAAAATATTGACCTGCCCGAGGCGAAAACAAAGCATTTCGCCAAGGTGGCGGGGGCGCTGGGGTTGCGGAAGGCTCTTATCGTCACCCAGGCGGATGCCGGAGATATTGTCCGCTCGGCGCGCAATATTCCCGGTTTGACGCTGACGACGCCCGAGCGGCTGAATGTTGCGGAAATTCTGAATCATAAGCAGCTTGTGTTGTTGGAGCAGGCGGTGGCGCCCGTGCATGCCCGTTTTGCCGGAAAGGGAGCCTAAAATGGAACTCGCCAATGTGCTCGTCAAGCCCCTGTTGACGGAAAAAACCACCATGCTCAAGGACGCGGCGCGGCAGGCGGCTTTTTACGTTCATCCCAAGGCCAACAAACTGGAAATTCGCCAGGCTGTGGAAAAGGCCTTTGGCGTGAAGGTGGAGGCTGTCAATATCGTGCGCCGCGCTCCATCCGCTCGTGAGCGGCAGGGCCGCGTCGTCGGGCGTAAGTCCGGTTGGAAAAAGGCCTATGTGACCCTTGGTCAGGATGATAAAATCGAGTTTTTTGAGGGAGTGTAATCATGGCTGTCCGTAAGTTGAAACCGACTTCCGCCGGGCGCCGCTTCCAGACGGTTTCCGATTTTGAGGAAATCACGCGCTCATATCCGGAAAAATCACTCACCGCGGGTTTGCCCAGAAAAGCGGGACGTAACAATCTCGGCCGTGTGACCAGCCGTCGCCGGGGCGGCGGCGTTAAACGCCTGTACCGCATTATTGATTTTCGGCGCGACAAGGTCGGCATTGAAGCCCGTGTGGCGGAAATCGAATACGATCCCAACCGTACCGCCCGTATTGCCTTGCTGCACTATGTTGACGGGGAAAAACGCTATATTATCGCTCCCGCCGGTCTCAGTCAGGGGGACAAGGTCATCGCTGGCGAAGGCGCGGATATAAAGCCCGGCAATGCCCTGCCCATACAACGTATTCCGGTGGGCACAGTGCTGCACAATGTTGAGCTTTACCCCGGCAAGGGCGGGCAGCTTTGCCGCGCGGCGGGATCCTATGCCCAACTTATTGCCAAGGAAGGCAAATACGCCCTGTTGCGCCTGCCCTCTGGCGAGGTGCGCAAGGTGCTGGCCAGTTGTGCGGCTACAGTGGGGCAGGTGGGCAATATCCACCATGAAAATATTTCTCTGGGCAAGGCCGGGCGCAGCCGCTGGCTTAACCGCCGTCCCCGTGTGCGCGGCGTGGCCATGAACCCCATTGACCATCCCTTGGGCGGCGGCGAAGGAAGAAGTTCCGGTGGGCGTCACCCTGTATCCCCGTGGGGTATGCCTGCCAAGGGCTACAAGACTCGTGACAGAAAAAAGGCATCCACAAGGCTTATTGTAAAACGCCGTGGGCAGAAGTAGGTAGGAGCAGCTTATGCCGAGATCTTTGAAGAAAGGCCCTTTTGTTGACGATCACCTGATGAGGAAGGTCGACAATGCCGTTGCCAATAACGATCGCCGCGTTCTCAAGACATGGTCGCGACGTTCCACGATATTGCCGGAAATGGTCGGACTGACCTTCGCCGTGCACAACGGTAAGAAATTCGTGCCGGTTTTTGTTACGGAAAACATGGTGGGGCACAAGCTCGGCGAGTTTTCTCCCACGCGCACCTTTCACGGGCACGCTGCCGATAAAAAGGCCAAGGCCGGCAAGAAGTAGGAAATACTATGGAATCGAAAGCCGTTGCGAAATTTCAGCGGGTCTCACCGCGCAAGGCGCGTCTTGTGGCCCGCAATGTCCAAGGCCTTGGGGTGGAGGAAGCCATGAATATCCTGCGCTTTACGCCCAACAAGCCGGCCCGTGTTCTTTACGGCGTGTTCATGAGCGCCCTCGCTAACGCCTCGCAGTTGGGCGGGGTGAATGTGGATACGATGAAAGTAAAGGAGGTAGTGGTCAATGAAGGCCCCTCCTGGAAACGCTTTTTGCCGCGCGCTCAGGGCCGCGCCGGCAGGATTCGCAAACGCACAAGCCATATTACCGTCATACTTGCAGAAGGGCAGGAATAGCTATGGGTCAGAAAGTTCATCCGTTCGGCTTCCGGCTTGGGTACAACAAAAACTGGCAGTCTCGCTGGTTCAGCAAAAAAGAATATCCTGCCTTTGTTTATGAGGACAGCAAAATCCGGACTTTTGTCAAAAAACTTCTCTACAATGCCGGGCTTTCCAAAATAGAAATTGAACGGGCCGGCGGCAAGGTGCGCCTTGTGCTGTTTACCGCGCGGCCGGGCATTGTCATCGGGCGTAAAGGCGTGGAGATTGAGAAGCTGCGCTCGGATTTGCGTCGGAAGTTCGGATGCGAGTTCGCCCTGGAGGTTAATGAAATCCGTCGTCCAGAAGTGGACGCCCAATTGGTGGCCGAAAGCATCGCCCAGCAATTGGAGCGCCGTGTGGCATTTCGCCGCGCCATGAAGCGTACGGTTTCCATGGCCCGTAAATTCGGGGGGGAGGGCATCAAGGTGACCTGCGCCGGACGTCTTGCCGGTGCGGAGATCGCGCGTACGGAATGGTACCGGGATGGCCGGGTACCCTTGCAGACGCTTCGGGCCGACATTGATTATGGCTTTGCCGAATCCCGCACGACTTACGGTATCATTGGCGTCAAGGTGTGGATTTATAAAGGTGAAATCCTTGATAAAGAGGTTGAACAATAATGCTTGCGCCCAAAAAAGTTAAATTTCGTAAATGGCAGAAGGGTCGTTTGCGCGGTCTGGCCTGCCGAGGCGCGACCATCGCCTTTGGCGATATCGGTCTGAAGGCGGTTGAGCACGGCCATTTGTCGTCTCAGCAGATTGAGGCGGCGCGTATTGCCATGATGCGGCATATCAGGCGCGGCGGAAAGGTGTGGATTCGCGTTTTTCCGGACAGGCCTGTTACCGCCAAGCCTTTGGAAACGCGCCAGGGATCGGGCAAAGGCGCGCCGGTGGGTTGGTGCGCTCCTGTCAAGCCGGGCCGCGTTTTGTACGAGATCAAAGGGGTAACTCTTGATCTGGCCAAACAAGCTCTCACCCTCGCGGCGCATAAATTGTCCGTAAAGACTGTTATTGTGGTCAGGGAGGGTTGAAATGGCCGCCAAAAAAAATAAAGCCGAAAAATCCGGACGCCTCCCCCTCGGGGAACTACGAACTCTGAATGCCGATGAACTGCGTGGCAAACTCGCGGAAGGCCGTCGGGAACTGATGGACGCCCGCCTGAAGCACGCCGTGGCCCAGCTTGAGAGAACTTCCGAGATCAGGGCCTTGCGCAGACAGGTGGCGCGGATGATGACAGTATTGAACGAAAAGCAGCAGAGGGCCTGAAGATGCAAGCTCTGGAAAATCGCAAGGGCAGAACGCTGACCGGTATCGTTGTGAGCGACAAGAGCGACAAGACCATTGTCGTCCGCGTCGAAACCTTGGTCAAGCATCCTTTGCTCAAAAAGTATGTGAGACGCCGCAAGAAATTCACGGCTCATGACCCCATGAATGAATGCGGCATGGGCGACAAGGTCAAAATTGTCGAATTCCGTCCCATGTCCCGCAACAAACGCTGGCATTTGGCGTCAATTATTGAAAAGGCGGTATAGGGGCTATGATACAGGTAGAATCGACCCTTCAGGTCGCCGACAACTCCGGCGCGAAGAAAGTCGCTTGTATAAAGGTGCTCGGTGGCTCTCACCGTCGCTATGCCTCTGTGGGCGACGTCATCGTGGTTTCCGTCAAAGAGGCCATTCCCCATAGCAAGGTGAAAAAAGGCGATGTGATGAAAGCCGTGATTGTGCGCACCGCTAAGGAAGTGCGTCGTAATGACGGTTCCTACATCAAATTTGACGGCAATGCGGCGGTACTGCTTTCCAGCCAGGGCGAACCCGTGGGTACGCGTATTTTCGGCCCGGTGGCCCGTGAACTCCGCGCCCAGAATTTTATGAAGATTATTTCCCTTGCGCCGGAAGTGCTTTAGGAGTTCATCATGAAGATGTATCGCATCCGTAAGGATGACAAGGTGATGGTGATAGCCGGCAAAGACGCGGGCAAAGTCGGCAAAGTGCTCAAAATTCTTCGCAAAAAGGATCGCGTACTTGTGGAAAAGGCCAATATGGTCAAGCGCCACATGCGCCCCAACCCCTATGCCCGTCAGCCCGGCGGCATTGTGGAAAAGGAAATGCCCATACACGTTTCCAATGTCATGGTTGTGTGTTCCGCGTGCGGCAAAGCCACAAGGGTGGGTTACAGACACATTGAGGCCGAAGGCGGCTCAAAAAAGATCCGTTTTTGCAAAAAATGCAATGAAGTCATGGAATAAGGTGATACGATGACACGCCTTGAAAAGATATATAGAGAGAAAGTTATTCCGGTTTTGCGGAAAGAGTTCAATTACACCTCTTCCATGCAACTGCCCGGTCTTGAGAAAATCTCTCTGAACATCGGCCTGGGCGCGGCGACGCAGAACAACAAGATGATGGAAGAGGCCGTTGCCGAACTTACCGCCATCGCCGGACAAAAAGCGGTGGTGACGCGCGCCAAGAAGTCCATTGCCGCCTTCAAGCTGCGCGAGGGCATGCCCATTGGCGCGCGCGTTACCTTGCGCAAGGATCGCATGTGGGACTTCCTGGATAAACTGATGAATTTCGCGTTGCCGCGAGTACGTGATTTCCGGGGTATTCCCGACCGGGGATTTGACGGCCGGGGTAATTTTACCCTCGGTATCAGGGAGCACACTATTTTTCCGGAGTTGGAAATTGACCGTGTGGAAAACCCCAAGGGCATGAATATTACTATTGTCACAACGGCGTCCACAGACAAGGAAGGTAAATTCCTTCTGGACAAACTCGGCATGCCCTTCAGGAAATAGGCGCATCCGTTACAACTACAGTCAGGAGCATAAGCGTATGTCGCGTACTTCGCTCGCCGTGAAGGCAAAGCGCAAAGCCAGGTTCAGTGCACGCGCCTATAACCGCTGCCCGCTCTGCGGCAGGCCCAGAGCTTTTATTCGTCAGTTCGGCGTTTGCCGCATCTGTTTCCGCAGTATGGCTTTGCGGGGCGAATTGCCGGGCGTGCGCAAGTCGAGTTGGTAGAATATCAACCCCATTGAGGAGCTTTCGATGTTGACAGATCCCATTGCGGACATGCTCACCCGTATCCGCAACGCGCATTTGGCCCTGCACAAGGAAGTGAATGTGCCGCGCTCAAGGATGAAGGAATCGCTGGCCTTTATCCTCCAGCAGGAAGGTTACGTCGAGGACGTTGCCGTGGCGGACAAAATCATCACCCTCACCCTGAAGTACCGGAAAGGCCGGCCGGCCATCCTGGGTCTCAAGCGTGTGAGCACGCCGGGCAGGCGTGTGTATGTGGGGGCAAAGGCGATACCGCGCGTACAGAACGGCTTAGGCATATGCATCCTTTCCACGTCCGATGGCATACTGGACGGAATGACCGCTCAGGAAAAGAAGGTGGGCGGCGAACTTCTTTGTGAAATTTGGTAGGTGCTTTATGTCCAGAATAGGTAAACTGCCCATCCCTGTCCCTGCCGGTGTTGAAGTCGCCGTGGGGATGGATGTTGTGGAAGTGAAAGGCCCGAAGGGCGTTCTTAAAACGCCTTTCTGTCCTTTGCTCAAATATGATCTGGCCGACGGCCGTCTGAGCCTCTCCCGTCTGGAAGATACCCGTCAAAGCCGCTCTCAGCATGGCCTGCGCCGTACGCTTTTGGCAAATTGCATTGAAGGGGTCACCAAGGGTTTTTCCAAATCCCTAGAAGTTATCGGCGTCGGTTACCGCGTTGCCGTCAAAGGCGATATCATAGAATTGGCTGTGGGTTACTCGCATCCCGTTCTTATGGAAGTTCCCGCTGGCCTTAAGGCCGCAGTGGAAGGCCAAGTATTGACCATCAGCGGGATAGACAAGGAATTGGTCGGCGAATTTGCCGCTCGGCTTCGTAGAATACGCAAGCCCGAACCTTACAAAGGCAAGGGCATCAAGTATGCGACCGAGACCATACGCCGCAAGGTCGGCAAGTCCGGCGGCAAGAAGTAGGGTAGCGTCATGAATTTTACCAAGAATGAATCTCGCAAGCGCCGCAAAATACGCATCCGCAAAAAGGTGAACGGTACGCCCGCCCGCCCGCGACTTGTGGTGTACAGGTCAAATCTGCACATTTACGCGCAGATAGTGAATGACATGTCTGGCGCGGTGTTGGCGAGCGCCTCCACCCTTTCCCTTTCCAGGGGTGAGCCGGGACTTGGCTGCAATATGGCCGGCGCGGAGCGCGTGGGTAAGGAAATTGCACGTCTGGCCGGGGAAAAGAGCATCACCCGTGTGGTGTTTGATCGCAACGGGTATTTATACCACGGCCGCGTCAAGGCTGTGGCCGACAGCGCCCGCGAAGGCGGCTTGGAGTTCTGATATGCGGCAGGAAAATGCGGAAAACCAGCAGAACGAGCTGGGAGAAATTGAAAAAATTGTTTCTTTGAACCGTGTGGCCAAGGTTGTGAAGGGCGGTCGCCGTTTCAGCTTCAGTGCTCTCGTGGTTGTGGGCGACGGCAAGGGGGGCGTCGGCTTTGGCCTGGGCAAGGCCCAGGAAGTGCCGGAGGCCCTGCGCAAGGCGACGGAGCGCGCGCGCAAGAACCGTGTGCGCGTGCCTCTTGTTGAGGGAACCCTGCCCTATGAAGTGCTTGGCCGCTTCGGCGCGGGACAGGTTATGCTCAAGCCCGCTTCGCAGGGCACGGGTATTATCGCCGGTGGCGCCGTTCGCGCCTTGATGGAGGCCGTCGGCGTGCGCGATGTGCTGGCCAAGGCCATCGGCACCAACAACCCCCACAATGTGCTTCGCGCCACAATGCAAGGCCTTTCCTCCTTGCGCAGTTCCGAGGATGTGTCCTCTTTGCGCGGCAAAAAACTGGAAGCGCCGAGGAAATAATCATGCCGGAAATCAAGATAAAACTCATCCGTTCGCGTATCGGCACAACTCCTGCGCAGCGCAGGCAGCTTGACGCCCTCGGCCTCAAGCGCCGCGAAATGGTGAAAACATTCAGGGACACGCCCGCGATCCGGGGCATTATTCAGAAAATTTCACATCTTGTGGCCGTTGTTGATTAAGCCGCAGAGGCAGGAGACATACAAATGCAGTTGCACGATCTTTTTCCTTTTCCCGAAGAGCGTAAAACGCGCCGTCGCGTGGGCAGAGGTTCCGGCTCCGGCTTGGGCTGCACGGCGGGTAAGGGGCACAAGGGGCAGAACGCTCGCTCCGGCGGAGGTGTGCGTCCCGGCTTTGAGGGAGGGCAGATGCCTTTGCAACGCCGGTTGCCCAAACACGGTTTCAAAAACGCCATGTTTAAGGTTACGTACGAAGTCATCAACCTTGATGTTCTCCTCAATGCCTTTGAGGGCAAAAAGAGCATCTCGCTGGATGACATTTACGCCCGTGGGCTTGCTCGCGCGGGAGCGCCGGTGAAAATACTCGCGCGGGGGGAGATAGCCTCTTCCCTCAATGTGGAGGCGCATCGTTTCAGTCGCATTGCGGCGGATAAAATTCGCCAGGCGGGTGGAACTGTGACAGAATTGGAAGCATCCGGCAAAGACGGCGACTAGTCCGGCTTTGTTGAATCAACATCGCAGACAATCGAGTTTTTCATGGCGGCATTACCGGCGAACACAACGGCTGGCCAGCCCGACCTCGTAAAACGCCTCGGCTGGACCTTTTTTATTCTCTGCTGCTACCGTATAGGTGTGCATGTGCCTATTCCGGGAGTTGACGCGGCGGCTCTGTCCGCTTTTTTTGAAAGCATGTCCGGTACGCTTTTCAGCCTTTTTGACATGTTTTCTGGCGGCGGGCTGAGCAATGTTTCCATATTCGCTCTGGGTGTGATGCCCTATATTTCCGCCTCCATCATCATGCAGCTTCTGCAGGTGGTAAGCCCCGACATAAAGCGCATGGCCAAGGAGGAAGGCCAGGCCGGCCGCAGAAAAATCACTCAGTATACGCGCTATCTCACGGTGCTCATTACTCTGGTGCAGGGCTTCGGCATAGCCGTGGGTCTTGAAAATATGACCAGCCCCGTCGGTACGCCCGTGGTTCTTGTGCCGGGCTTGCATTTTCGCTTTGTCACCATGATGACCTTTACAGGCGGAGCCATGCTGGTCATGTGGCTTGGTGAGCAGATCACCGAGCGCGGCATTGGCAACGGCATATCCCTGATTATTTTCTGCGGCATCGTTGTGGGTATCCCGCGCGGCGTCATCCAGTCCTATGCTCTGATTCAGGCGGGAGATCTGAATATATTCATGGCCATTGTGCTGTTGCTCCTTATGGCTGCCGTGACGGTGTGCATAGTTTTTGTGGAGCGTGCCCAGCGGCGTATTCCTGTGAGCTACGCCAAGCGTCAGATAGGCCGGAAAATGTTCGGCGGGCAGAATAGCCACCTGCCTCTCCGCGTGAATACGGCAGGTGTTATTCCGCCGATATTCGCCTCGTCTCTGCTGCTTTTTCCGGCGACCATAGGCCAGTTTTCTTCCAACGAATACATTAAGCGCGCGGCGGATTTTTTTTCGCCCAACGGCCTGGCTTACAATGTCCTTTACGTCGCTTTGATTTTCTTTTTCTGCTATTTTTACACGGCGATTATTTTTGATCCCAAGGATATGTCGGAAAATCTGAAGAAGGCGGGGGGATTTATCCCTGGTATCAGGCCGGGAGAAAAAACGCAGCAGTATATTGACGCCGTGCTTTCCCGTCTTACCCTGTCCGGCGGGATATACATCGCCCTTGTGTCGTTGCTGCCCATGTTTCTGATAAGCAATTTCAACGTGCCCTTTTATTTCGGCGGCACCAGTCTGCTCATACTTGTCGGCGTGGCAATGGATTTTATGAATCAGGTTGAATCACACATGATTTCCAACCAGTATCAAGGGCTTATGCACAAGGCTCGTAAAGCCGGAAAAGCGTGACCGGCTGAGCCACTCAGCCGGTCGTGTCCGTGTGAGGGCGATATCCCGGGCATGAAGAAATTTCAGGGCGTCTATATAAAGAATGAGCGTGAAATTGCCTGTCTTGCGGAAGCCAACCGCATAGTGGCGAATATTCTCGACGCCATCGGCGACATGATTGCCCCCGGCCTCGAAACCATGCGTATTGAGGAACTCGCTCTAGATTGCTGTGCGAAATACAAGGTTAAACCGGCTTTCCAGGGCTACTTCGGTTATCCCTATGCCGTGTGTTGCTCGGTGAACGAGCAGGTGGTGCACGGATTCCCTTCAGCCAGAAAGCTCAGGGAGGGCGACATCGTCAGCGTCGATATGGGCGTTGTTTATGAGGGCTTTGTGGGAGATGCGGCCCGTACTTGGCCGGTTGGCCGGGTGAGCGAGGATGCCATGAAGCTTATGCGCGTGACGGAAGAGAGTTTGTATGTAGGCATTGACAAGGCCCGAGCCGGTAACAATGTTTACGACATCGGCGCCGCTGTGCAGTGGTTTGTGGAAGCGGCCGGCTTTAATGTAGTGCGGCGTTTTGTCGGGCATGGCGTCGGAGCCAAGATGCATGAAAAACCGGAAGTGCCTAACTTTAGACCGGCCTTTCGCGGTATCACTCTTCAGCCCGGCATGGTCATCGCCATTGAACCTATGGTGACGGCGGGGACGTATGAGGTGGATATTCTGGACGATAAATGGACGGCTGTTACTCGTGACGGCGGGTTGGCCGCCCATTTTGAGCACAGCGTGGCCGTGACGCACGGTGAGCCGAGAATTTTGAGCATTTCGGATCGCGGGCTTGGCCGCCGTATAATTAGCGCTTGACAAATCAGAGCGGGACTGGCAAAAATATCTGTTCTTGCTCTGATTTTTCTGGCTGATGCCATTACTGGAGATGCCTTATGAAAGTAAGACCTTCCGTCAAGAAAATATGCCCCAAGTGCAAACTGATACGGCGCAGGGGAGTGCTTAGAGTCATTTGTGAAAACCCCCGGCACAAACAGCGCCAGGGATAGAGCGGGAGTATATCTGTGGCGAGAATAGCAGGCGTTGATTTGCCGCGCGGCAAACGGGTGGACATTGCGCTCACCTATATCTATGGTGTAGGCCGTTCCACGGCACTGAAAGTTCTGGACAGCACCGGCGTTAACTGGGAAAGGAACATTGACGACCTTTCGGCCGATGAAGTCAACGAGATCCGCAAGGAGTTGGAACAGCATTACAAAGTGGAAGGCGACCTGCGCCGCGAAATTTCCGGCAGCATCAAGCGGCTCATGGATATCGGCTGCTATCGCGGTCTGCGCCACCGGCGCGGTTTGCCGGCGCGCGGCCAACGTACGCATACCAACGCGCGTACCCGCAAGGGACCGCGGCGCGGCGCTGTAGGCAAAAAGAAATAATTGACGAGGGACAGTCATGGCAAGACCCAGAAAAGTAGCCAAAAAAAAGGAAAAAAAGAACGTGCCTGTCGGCCTTGTCCACATCCAGGCTTCGTTCAACAATACTATTATTACCTTTACCGACACCCGCGGAAATGCTGTTTCTTGGGCTTCCTCCGGGCAGAGCGGCTTCAAGGGCTCGCGCAAGTCCACGCCCTTTGCCGCCCAGGTCGCGGCGGAGACGGCCGCGCGAAAGGCTCAGGACAACGGCATGCGCACAGTCGGCGTTTATGTCAGGGGGCCGGGGTCAGGCCGTGAAGCCGCCATGCGCGCCATAGCTTCAGCGGGTTTTCGCGTGACCTTTATTCGAGACATCACGCCTATCCCGCACAACGGCTGCCGTCCGCCGAAGCGTCGCCGCGTGTAATTTTTCTCAGTAGTTAGTACAGCAAAGCGAAGAGGACATTCCATGGCCAAATATATTGAAGCCAAATGCCGTATTTGCCGTCGTGAAGGATGCAAGCTTTTTTTGAAGGGCGACCGGTGTTTTACGGACAAATGCGGATATGACCGCCGCCCCTATGCTCCCGGTCAGCACGGCAGAGCGCGCAAGAAGATGAGCGAATACGCGGTGCAGTTGCGTGAAAAGCAGAAGACCCGCCGCGCTTACGGCGTGTTGGAGCGCCAGTTTCGCGGCTACTTTGAAAAAGCGGAAATGCAGAAGGGCGTCACCGGCGCGAATCTTCTCATTATGTTGGAGCGACGCCTCGACAACGTTGTGTACCGCCTGGGTTTCGCCAACTCTCGCAACCAGGCCCGCCAACTCGTACGCCACGGTATTTTTACCCTTAACGGGCGCAAGGTGAACATCCCCTCGCTTCAGGTAAGAGTTGGAGATGTGGTCGCCGTTCCGGAAAAAAATCGAAAAATACCTGTTCTTGCCGAGGCTCAGGAAGTGATTGCCCGCCGCGGTTGCCCTGCCTGGCTGGAGTCCGTCGGCGCTGATTTCAAAGGGACTGTCAAGGCCCTGCCGCAACGTGACGACATTCAGTTCTCTGTCAATGAGCAGTTGATTGTTGAACTTTATTCGAAATAAGCGGGGGATGCATGCTTATCAAACAGGGCGAACGCCTTATCAATGCGCGTAACTGGTCCGAGCTTGTCAAGCCGGATCGTATTTTACGCGAAGAAGGGACGGCCGACGGCTCCCACGCCAGATTCATTTGCGAGCCTTTGGAGCGGGGTTACGGCACCACCATCGGCAATGCCTTGCGGC
Organism: Desulfovibrio sp.; assembly: GCA_031280915.1. GTDB lineage: Bacteria > Desulfobacterota > Desulfovibrionia > Desulfovibrionales > Desulfovibrionaceae > Desulfovibrio. The sequence goes on from JAITGC010000078.1 coordinate 60,983, forward strand.
GTGTTCTGTTGTCTTCCTTGCAGGGGGCCGCTTTTGTGGCTGTGAAAATAGCGGGAGTGCAGCATGAATTCACCACGATCCACGGTGTGCTGGAAGACATAACCGACATTGCGCTCAACTTGAAGCAGGTGCGTCTGCGCATGGATACTGATGAACCTCAGCGGCTGACCTTGCGCGTGGAAGGCAAGGGAGTCGTCACAGCCGGGCGGATCGTCGCGACGCACAATGTGGAAATTCTGAATCCGGGTCAACACATCGCCACGTTGACCGAGGATGTTGTTCTGGAGATGGAGTTGGAGGCGCGCATGGGCAAAGGCTACGTGTCCGCCGACATGCACGAGGGTCTTTCCGATGAAATTGGCCTTATAAAGCTTGACTCCAGCTTTTCCCCCGTGCGTAAGGTAGCCTACAGTGTCGAACAGGCCCGTGTGGGGCAGATGACCAACTATGACCGCCTTATTCTGGATGTCTGGACCGATGGCTCAATCACGCCGGAAGACGCCATTGCCTACAGCGCGAAAATCATTAAGGATCAAATTTCTGTTTTCATCAATTTTGATGACCATGTTCCCGGAGAGCGCGGCACTGGCTGCTCTGACGGAGGGGAATGGAACGAGTCTCTTTTCAAGCATATTGACGATCTGGAACTGTCGGTACGTGCGACCAACTGTCTGCGTAGCGCTAACATCGCCTTTGTAGGCGAGCTTGTTCAGCGTTCCGAGTCGGAAATGCTCAGGACAAAGAATTTCGGCCGCAAGTCACTGGATGAAATCAAAAGTGTGCTCCTGAACCTTGGCCTCGATTTTGAAATGAAGCTTGACGGTTTTGAAAAGAAATATCAGGAATGGAAAAGGAAACAGCAAAATGAGGCATAGCAATTCCGGCAGAAAGTTTTCGCGTACGCCGTCGCACCGCAAGGCGCTGATGCAGAATTTGGCCAAGGCTTTGCTGATCCACGGCAGAATCCGCACTACGGAAATGAAGGCCAAGGATTTGCGACGCGTTGTCGAACCGCTGATCACTTTGGCCAAGCGCAATGATCTTCATTCCAGACGTCAGGCTTACCGCGTCCTGAATGACCATTCCCTTGTGAAGCGTCTTTTTGATGAAATCGGTCCTCTTTTTGCCAGTGTGCCCGGCGGTTACACCCGCATTTTGAAACTGGCCGCGCCGCGCAGGGGCGATAACGCTCCCATGTCCATTATTGAGCTTTCCCGCACGGCGGTCAAAGGGGATGAGGGCAAGTCCGGAGAGGAGGCAAAAAGCGTGAAGACGGCCACCAAGTCCAAAAAGGTACAAAGCGCCGACAAGACCGGAAAAGTCGCAAAAGCTGAAAAATCCAAACCTGAAAAGTCTGAGCCCGAGTAGCGATTTTTGCATTTCGAGCTTTATCATTAGAGCATGTTACGCTTGAGATTGCCGTTTGAAGACGAAGTAAATTCGCTTTCAAACGGCAATCTTGCTGCAAGGATTTGCAAGTAAATCTCTGCGAGCAAATTATACATTGACACTTGCTGCGGCGCTCACCGGCCAAGAGCTTCCCTCGCTTCGGGGGTCAAGCCCTTAAGGCTGTCCACAAGCCGTTCTCCGCCCAATTGTTCAGGATCCTGGACAATAATGACCAGAATATGCTCTTGCGTCGCGCTGACCCGCGTGATGGCGGGAGCTTTGAACTGCGTTCGTGGCTCACCGCTGAATGTCCAGAAATGTCCTTCCTGTTGCGGTTTTGTGCTGCTGTTTTGCATGGCTGCCAGCTTTGCCGCGATGTTTTCCACGCTGTTCGGCAGGGGGGGGAGAAGAAAGATGCTTACCACTCCCTTGATGTTTTCGCCTTCCTCGTCGTGCATTTTGAAAACCAGCATATATTCATTGTCTTTTTCGCCCGTAAAGCCTGTATTTTCCTCGCCGTCCCATCCGTCCGGCAAGTCCGCGGCAAAGTGCGTGTACGTTGTTGTCCGCGCCGAAGCTGGCCCCGCGGAACAGATGATTAGGCCGATGAACAGGAATAAAAGAACAGTCGGCCGCGTCGTGAATCGCATCATGTCTCTCCCGTATTGTGTTTTCACACAGCTTGCACTACCAGTTCCGTATCCGTCAAGGCGATGGGCCTTGCGGGAACAAGACCCGCCGCGTCACTGGCCGATCGCTCAAAAACACAGGGAATATAGAATTCATTCAGACCCTTCAAGCGGCCCGTCGTTGTTTGGCGCCCGTCAATGGCTATCAGCATGCGTTCCAGTGCGATCTGCCCCTGCAGGAAAGCAGCGCGGCGTTCCGCTACGGCTTTGCGGATGCGGGCCGCCCGTTCCTGTCTGACGGAGATGGGCATTTGCCCGTCAAAACCGGCGGCCGGAGTGCCGGGCCGGGATGACCAGGGGAAAACATGGGCGTAACTGAAGGGCAACGTCTGTACAAAGTCCGCCAGATCTGCAATGTCTTCTTCCGTTTCTCCGGGAAAACCCACGAGAATATCCGCCCCGAGGCCAATTTTCGGCCAGATCGCGCCCAGCGCGGACACGGCCTCGGCCACGCTTTGCGCCGAATAATGCCCGCGTCCCATGCCTCTGAGCACGGCCGGGCTGGTGTGCTGCAGGGAAAGATGCAAATGCGGGCAAACCATCCGGCTCGCGGCAAGGGTATCCAAGCCGCGTTGGGAGAGTTGCGACGGATCAAGGGAACTTATGCGAAAGCGTGCTTGGCCGGCGAATTCCGGGGCCAGATGCTTTTCCAAAGAGCGCAGTAAACTCCAGAAATCGCCGAAAGCAGAGTTATCCTGGCCGTACTGGCGCAGATTTACTCCGGAAAGTATGATTTCGGCATAACCGGCCCTGAGCAGGTGCAGAACCTCCTCCAGCACTTCCGCTGGAGGCCGGCTTCTGGAGGGGCCGCGGGCGCGCGGAACCACGCAGTACGCGCAGTGATGGGTGCAGCCGTCTTGTATTTTGACTATCGGCCGCGCCCGTTTGAACGAGGTTATTCGGAAAGGCGGAAAAGCGGTGCTTGGCCTTGCGGGATCCGGCATGTCCGGCGGGCTTGAGGGCAACGTTCTGGGATCCGCCGAGAGGAGCAGGGCTTTTTTGTCCTGCGGCAAGAGAATGTCGGGAGCAACTTGCATGGAATCGGGTTTGCGCGCGGCAAAAAAATTCGCCGCGCACCCGGTGAGAATCAGTCTGGCCGAGGGGGCAGAGCGCCTGAGGCGAAAGATGGCATTGCGCGCGTCGCGTTCCCCCCTGGCGGTAACGGCGCAACTGTTGACGCAGATAACGTCCGCCTCTTGGGGACACTCACATTCCGCGCCGCCCGACGCTGCCCAGGATTCGCGCAATGCCTGGCTTTCATACTGATTGACCTTGCAGCCAAACGTTTCAATGTAAAATTTCCAGAGGGGGGCGCTATTGCCCTGTGGCCGCCGCTTCATCCACAATCCAGATCAGCTCGCCGCCTGAGGGGCGCACCATTTGGGCGGGCAGAGCGGGTATCGAGAGCAGGTTGAGAGCCTGGGAGAGCACGTGGTGCTTTTCTTTGCCGTTGACAAGGAACATACAGCAACGGGCGTTGTTGATGACGGGCAGGGTGAGCGTCAGCCGATCCGCCTTTCGTTCGGGAACGTATTGATCAATGACAAGGCGCTTTTTTTCCGCCAAGGCCGGAGAGCCGGGGAAAATTGAGCCTGTGTGCCCGTCGTCGCCGATGCCGAGGAGCATAAGGTCGAAGCGCGGCAGTTCATTTTCCGCCAGATTGAAGTCGTCGCGCAAAATCCGTTCATAATGGGCGGCGGCTTCAACGGGGTCTTCATCTCCGCGCATTCTGTAAAAATGGGTGGCCGGCACACGGCCCAAAAATTCGCGCCGGGCAAGGCCGTAATTGCTGTCGGGATGATCCGGGTCGACGCAACGCTCATCCACCCAGAAAAAGGCCATTTTACCCCAGGGGAGATGATCCGCCCAATCGCTTGCGGCGAGCAGGCGGAACAGGGGGATGGGCGTAAGCCCGCCTGACAGGGCGATTTTGAAGACGCCGCGTTCTCCCACGGCTTCCTCGCAGGCGGCGGCCAGAATATGGGCCGCCCGTTCGGCCATGGCGGCAGGATCTTTGTGAATATGGACTGAAAGATGTATGGAACGGGAACGGCTTATGGCCTGCATAGAGGGTACTCCTTTTCTCCGGGAAAGCCCTTGCCGCGAGGGGACGTGGGGAAATGCCGGATTATAGGTGCAATGTTTACCTTTTCACAGGGCGGCGGTCAAGTTTGGAATGGGGCGGAGAGTTTTACTTTTGCATTGTGAGCAGTCACGCAAGTTGAGCATTTCTTTTGCGCAAGTTAAGAACGAGAATACCCTCTTCCCGGCAACAAGCCCGTGATTTTTCGCGGGCTTGTTGCTTTTCTGCGTGCTGATTCCGACACGTTTTTCAGCCGATTTTCCGCAAGTATCCCGTGATGATTCTGGTATATTCCAACGAGCTTCCCACCGCTTTGCACTTGCCCCCGCTTTCCATTCTTCTTGCCGACGAGAGCAATGAATATACTATCGATATGCCCGTATTTGGGCAATATGCCTATATTTAGACATATACGACGAGTCCTCTTCACGCTGTTTCCGTTTTTATCGGCCAATTATGCGAGCCTTCGGCCATGGAACATTTTTTGCTACTTCTTATTCCATCGTTTGTTTCGCTCACCGCTTTGTCCGAGGTGGAACCGATGCGTTTGAATCTTAAATACGGCGCGGATGCGCTGCCTCTGGAAATTCAGGATACGTTCCATGTTGACGTATTTGAGCCAAAGGCCGTCGTCTCTCTTGATGACCCTGCGGGCGCTCTGCGGGCCGCTCTGGATGCTCCGCTGGGCTGTCTGCCGTTGGAAGACTGGCGAATCCCGCGCTCCGTCGCCATTGCCGTCCCTGACGAAACCCGTCCTTTTCCTTTGAAAACGTTGCTTCCGCCTTTGTTGGATCGTCTGTTCGCCGCCTGGCCGTCCCTGACCGGGGACAATATCCGCATCGTGGTGGGCGGCGGTCTGCATGTCCCAGCCGACGCCGCGCAACTGGCCCGCATATTGCCTGCCGATCTGCGCGGTAGCCGCGTTATCGCCCACGATGCCCTGCATTCCCCTGTTCTCAATTTCGGAACCACCAGCCGGGGAACCCCTGTGGAGATCAATGCCGCATTGGGCGCCGCGGATTTCAAAATAGTCATGGGCATGGTGGACGCGCACCAGTTTGTCGGTTTTACCGGCGGCGCCAAAGGCGTAGTTATCGGTTGCGGCTCGGCCGGCACCATCGCGGCCAACCATCGTCTGTTGCGGGAAAGCCGGGCAATTGTCGGCAATATTGAAGACAACCCGGTGCGACTTGACATCAACGAAGCAGGCGAACTGGTGGGCGTAAATTTTGCCGTTAATGTGGCCCTGGACAGAGAAAAACAACCTGTGGCCGTGCTGGCCGGGCTGCCGTCCGCCGTCATGGCGGAGGCGTCTCACGCGGTGGAGGAACTTTACGGCATGAGCTTTACGGAACCTTACGATGTCGTTGTCGCGTCCTGCGGCGGTTTCCCCAAGGATATCTGTCTGTACCAAGCGCAGAAAGGTTTGGCGACGGCCGCGCAGTGCGCCGCCCCAGGCGCGAGGATATTGCTCGTGGCTCAATGCGGGGACGGAGTGGGTGACGAGCGCTATTATGACTACACACGCCGTTTTGCCGACAATGCCGCTCTGGTGGCGGACTTTGAAAAAAAACCTTTTGCCGTGGGAGCACACAAGGCTTTTCTCTTCGCCCGCACAACCACAAGATTCACTGTCGTCGTTCAGACGGATCTGCCGGCGGCGACCCTGGCGGAGTGCCACCTGACATGCGGCCCGCTCCAGCGGACTGTGGACAGTTGGCTCGCTGAAAAACCGGATGCCCGTGTCGCTGTTATTACAAACGCAAACTCCACCTTTTTCGCAATTCCACCCCTTTTCCGTAACCTTGTGCATAGCGGCCAACCCAGGCTGGCAGAAAATCTGTAGGTCATGACGATAACAAACTCAAAAATCGGAGCGATGAACATGCAAATCGGATTTATAGGTGTGGGCCTCATGGGAGGGCCGCTGGCGCGCAACCTCATTCGCGCCGGATACTCTGTCTTGGTCTTTGATCTGAGCAAAGAAGCCCTCGACAGGACATTGGCCGTCGACGGAGCTGGCAAAGCCGCCGCTCACGTCGAAGAACTGGCGGACTGCAACGTTGTCTTCACCAGCTTGCCTTTGCCGCGGCACGTAAAGGACACCATGGGCGGCTCCTCAGGCCTGTACGGCGCCATGAAGCGGGAGAGCATTCATGTGGAGCTTTCCACCATCGACCCGCGGACGGCGGAGGAACTGGCCGCAGAAGCGGCGGGGAGGGGCATCGGCTACATTCAGTGTACCCTGGGCAAAACTCCGGCCCACGCGGAAAAAGCCGAAGAACCCATGTTCATCGGCGGCGACGTGAACTTGGTCGATCGTCTTGCCGACATTTTCAAGGTCATCGGCAAACCCTGCCATGTGGGCGCCATTTCCGCGTCCTGCGCGATCAAACTCATTTCCAACATGGTGGGGATGACCAACCTCGCCGTACTGACCGAAGGCATGCGCCTCGGCGAGCGTGCCGGCCTGGACCGCAAGCTGCTGCTGGAATTGCTGACGGATACGGGTGCCCGGAGCTTCCAGATGGATGTGCGCGGGCCCTGGATCGTGGACGATGACTTCAACGCGCGTTTCGGCCTTGACCTGGCCCTGAAGGATGTACGTCTCGGCTGCGAAATGGCGCGGGCATGGGGTCTCGAACCGCGTGCCATGGAAGTGGCCCTTGAGTATTACAAAAAAGCATCCGCCGCCGGCTACGGCAAGGAAGACTGCAATGCCGTGTATAAGGTGGTCGCCAAGTGAGAGTGCGTCTGCCGGGCATTTGCCCCACGCGATAAAAAATAACCCTTCTCGAGAGCAAGTGTAAACAAAAGGAGAAACAGTATGAGTATGTTGAAGCGCATTTTTCTCGCGACGCTGCTGTCGGTTTTTGTTTTTGCCGGCGCGGTTCAGGCAGCCCAGTATCAAAAAATGACCATCCGCGCGGCAACAGCGAACCCGCCTGGCAGCCTGCACGTTACGGCTATCGAAAAGTTCAAGGAAATCGTGGAGAAAGAATCGGGCGGCCTGATTGCCGTACAGACCTTTTACGGCGGTTCCATGGGCGACGAACAGGCCAACGTCAAGCAATTGCGCACTGAAGAGCTCCACCTGACAGTGGTGGCCTGCGGCAATTTGACCCCCTTCGCTCCCCGCGCCTCCCTCTTCATTTTGCCCTATATTTTCCCGACACTCCAGAACGCCTACACACTCTTCAGCAATCAGAATTTTATGACTAAGCAGGCTGACGCCATCGCCCAGCAAAGCGGAGGACGCCCCTTAAGTTGGCTGGTGGGCGGCTACCGCGTCCTGACCAATTCAAAAAAGCCCATTGCCGCTCTTGCCGATTTGCAGGGGCTGAAAATTCGTGTTCCTCCAGTGGAAATACAACTCGACGCCTTTCGCGCCTGGGGGGTGGAGCCGCATCCCCTCGCCTGGACGGAAACATTCAACGGATTGCAACAGGGCGTTGTTGACGGCCAGGAAAACCCTCACGGCATCAACCGCGACCAAAAATTCTGGGAAGTCCAGAAATATATTACTGACCTGCATTACATGCTCTGGGTCGGCCCCATGCTCGTGAGCGAAAAGTGGTACCGCAAACTTTCTCCGGACGCCAAGGCGCTTGTTGACAGGGCCGCCAAAGCGGCGGCTGTGTATGAATGGGAATGGTCCGCAAAAGACGTGGAAAAAGCGAAGGTCGATTGTCTTGCCCACGGCATGAAGGAAACCGCCCTGAAGGATGAGGACCAGTGGATGGCCAAAGCGCGCGGCATCTGGCCCAAATTCACGGACAAGCTTGGCGGCAGGGCGGTTGTGGATGAAGCCCTTGCCATTATGGGCAAGTAAACGCTCTCTGTTTGCGCGGCCTGAACAGGACTGAGAAACAGCCTCAATTCAGGCCGCGCCGTTGGCGGCTTGCCGGAAAAACCTTTGCCCGTTTCATCGGGGGCAAGACCTCGTTCTGGTATGGGAGGGACACGCCGTGTTGAGAAAGCTCTACGACAATTTTGAAGAAGTTTTCTGTGTTTTCACCATGGCCGTTATGGTGGCGTGTCTCACCATTCAGGTAGCCATCCGCGCGGTGGCGGGCTCCTCACTGGCCTGGACGGAAGAACTCAGCCGCTACAGCTTTCTCTGGACGGTGTACATCGGGGCCGCTCTTGTGGCCAAGCACAACAGCCATGTGCGCATCACAGCCCAGTTTCTGCCCCTGCCTGTCAGAATACGCCTCGCCTTCCGTCTGCTGGCGGACGTTATCTGGGCGACCCTCACCTTGTATATCGCCTGGCAAAGCTGGACGGTGCTTCGCGAAGGCATGGAATTCCCGGAAATCTCGCCGACGCTGCATATCGTGAAAGCCTATGTGGAGATGGTCATTCCGGCAGGATTCGCACTTATGGCCTGGCGCATTGTGGAGACCTGGATTGCGCGTTGTAAAAATGGAACCCTGCCGGAATTGCTGCGGGAGGAGATTGTATGATGGAATTGTCCACTCTCTCCGTCATCGTCATCAGCATGTTCGCGCTGTTTCTCCTTGGCTTGCCGATTTTCGCGGCTCTGGCCGGTGCCGCCGTTGCCGGACTTTTTTATGGCGGCAACCTGCCTCTTTCAGTGATTCATAACTCCTTGTTTGAAGGATTGAATATTTTTCCGCTTCTCGCCATACCCTGTTTTGTTATCGCCGGAACACTGATGGAGCACGGCAACATAACCCAGCAGATTGTGGATGTGGTCAAACAACTGGCCGGCCGTTCATACGGCGGCCTCGGCATCACCACTATTCTCGCGTGCACCTTTTTCGCCGCAATTTCCGGATCGGGCCCCGGCACGGTGGCCGCTGTGGGCACACTGCTTATCCCTTCCATGGTACGCAATGGCTACAGCCATACCTATGCGGCGGCGGCCGCCTCTTCCGGCGGCACCATCGGCATACTGATTCCTCCAAGCAATCCCATGATCATTTACGCCATCCTGGGAAATCTGTCTGTGACGGCCATGTTCACCGCCGGTTTCATGCCCGGATTTACCGTTGCGGCGGCCATGGCCTTCACAGCCTGGCTTGTGGCCAAGCGACAGGGATTCAGAGGAGACGCCACCGCGACATTCAACCTGAAGTTTTTCGGCCTCAGCGTTTTCAAGGCCGCGCCCGCTCTAGCCACGCCCTTCATTATACTCGGCTCCATTTATTCCGGAATGGCCACGCCGGTGGAAGCGTCAGTCGTGGCCATTCTCTGGGCGCTGCTGGTAGGCGGCATTGTGAATCGGGTACTGCGCCCGATCCATCTGTACAAGGCCCTTCTGGCCGGGGTAAACGTCTGCGGCGCGGTGCTGCTCATCGTGGGAACATCCACCCTGTTCGGCAAACTCCTGACCTTTGAAGAGGCTCCGCAGCAATTGACGGAATTGGTGCTTGCCGTCTCCAGTGACCCTACGGTGGTGTTGCTCATGATCATCGGTGTGCTGATCATTCTAGGCATGTTTATGGAAACCCTGTCCACCATCATTATTCTTGTTCCCGTGCTTATGCCCGTATTGCACCAGTTGGGGATAAATCCCATCCATTTCGGCATTATCCTTGTGGTAACCAATGAAATGGCCTTGCTCACGCCCCCCCTCGGGGTCAATCTTTTTGTGGCTTCCAGCATTGCCGGAGTGTCCATCGAACGGGTGGCTCTGGGCGTTTTGCCCTATTTGGCGGCTCTGCTGATCTGTATTCTGCTTTTCACCCTCATGCCGGGATATGTGATGTGGCTGCCGAGGCTGCTGAACATGGCCTGATAAAGTCACTCTTTTGCTCTTATTTTTTTCAACCTCTCATTATTCAAGGAGTTTTTAATGCAACTGAAAGACAGCAGCCTTTTCAAACAGCAGTGCCTGATCGGCGGCCAGTGGATATCAGCCGACAACGGCGCGACCATAACCGTGACCAATCCGGCGGACGGCGCTGTGATCGGCGCCGTGCCGAAACTCGGCAAAAAAGAAACGGCCATGGCCATTGACTCGGCGGAAAAAGCCTGGCCGTTGTGGAAGAACCTGCGGCCCCTGCAGCGCTCTGACATCCTGCGCCGCTGGCATTCGCTGATTGCGGAAAACATTGACGACCTCGCCATGATCATGACTATGGAGCAGGGCAAACCCCTGACAGAAGCAAAGGGCGAAATCATGCTCGGCATGAGTTATATTACCTGGTACGCTGAGGAGGGCCGTCGTGTATACGGCGAAACCATTCCCTCACCCTGGGCCGGCAGACAGCCCATGACCATCCGCCAGCCTGTCGGGGTGACGGCGGCCATCACGCCCTGGAATTTTCCCATGTCCATGATTGCCCGCAAGGCTTCTCCGGCCCTCGCGGCGGGCTGCCCCATGATTATAAAACCCGCCGGCAAAACTCCCTTCTCGGCTCTGGCAATGGCTGAACTCGGCCAACGCGCGGGCGTCCCGGACGGGATCATCAGCGTGATAACCGGCGATGCTTCGGTTATCGGTGATGCACTGTGCGCCAATCCAAGGGTGCGCAAACTCAGTTTCACCGGCTCCACGGAAGTGGGCAAAAAACTCATGGCCAGCTGCGCGACGACAGTGAAAAAACTTTCCATGGAACTCGGCGGCAACGCTCCCATGATTATCTGCTCCGATGCGGACATCGGGCAGGCCGTCGCCGGCGCCATGGGTTGCAAGTTCCGCAACGCGGGGCAAACCTGCATTTGCGTGAACAGAATAATCGTGCATGACGACGTCCATGATCAGTTCGTCACCATGTTGGCGGAAAAAACCAAAGGGATAGTTGTGGGCAATGGCCTTGAGGCCGGGGTAACCCAAGGGCCCATGATAAATCCGTCGGCCGTCGCCTCCATGCAAGCCTTTGTGGACGACGCCGTCGCCAAAGGAGCAAAGGTCATTTTGGGCGGCAAACCCGACGTCAAGGGAGGGTTGTTCTACCAGCCCACAATCCTTACAGGAGTCACCCCTGAAATGCGCGTATTCAGAGAAGAAATTTTCGGCCCCATAGCCCCGATCATGCGTTTCAAAATTGAAGAGGAAGCGCTGGCCCTTGCAAATGACACTGAATACGGTCTGGCCTCTTATGTCTATACCCGTGACCTGGGTTCCTTTTACCGCATTGCCGAGGCCCTGGATTACGGCATGGTGGGCGTGAATGAAGTGGCCCTCGCAAGCGGGGAAGTGCCCTTCGGCGGCGTCAAACACAGCGGACTGGGTCGCGAGGGCGGCCGCCAGGGAATTGAGGATTATCTGGAGACGAAATATATCCTGCTCGGTGGTCTGTCGGCCTGAGAGGCTTTCAAGGCAAAACATTTTCGAGCCTGTTTTATCACTGGCGGCGGGACGAAGGGAACTTGGCAGCGGCGCAGCGTTTCCGCAAGGGATGGTCATCCGTACGCCCCGGATGGGGCTACGGCTGCCAATACGCGAAGCCGCCCGCGCGAACGCGAAGGACGGAACGACCAAGCCGGCCCGGAGCGGGCGACGGTCGGCGTTATCCGAAATGTCGTCCGGCAAGCGTGAGCGCGTAAAAGGCTGCTAAATGGCGTAGACGGAATTTACTTTCGCCGTTAAGCGCCGCAGCAAGTGGTTAACGTTAAAATGCTCCATCAGTGCGAAATCATGCCTTGCCATATCACGACAAGGCCGGAAAGGTCCGGCCTGTCCAAGGCAGTAACCATAAGCATATCCGAATTTAACAAAGGAGCGGACATGTCCATTGATTTTGTGGTTCACGAGGAAGCCGACGGAGTCGGCGTGGTGGTGGTGGAAGGGTTGAAGGCCGGGACAAAGTGCGCCGGCTGGATTATGCAGGAAGACAAAACCGTTGCTTTTACAGTGCTTGACGATATTCCCATCGGGCACAAAGTGGCCCTGAAGGATTTCGCTGTGGGCGACACCGTAATCAAGTACAACACGGACATCGGCAAGGTGGTGGCCCCCATCAAAAAGGGCGCTCATCTCCATGTGCACAATGTGAAGACCAAGAGGTGGTAAGACCATGCAAAAGACATTTTTCGGCTATCGCCGCGACAACGGCCGTGTGGGCGTTCGCAATCACGTCGTCATCCTGCCCCTTGACGACCTCTCCAACGCGGCCTGCGAGGCTGTGTCCAACAACATCAAGGGCACGCTGCCGCTGCCCCACGCTTACGGCCGCCTGCAATTCGGCGAAGACCTGGATTTGCACTTCCGCACGCTTATAGGCATCGGCCGTAACCCCAATGTGGCGGCAGTGGTCGTCATCGGCATCGAGCCGGTCTGGACGCAGCGGATTGTGGACGGCATCGCCGCAACCGGCAAGCCTGTGGCTGGCTTCGGCATAGAGCAGCACGGAGATCTGGAAACCATCATGCTGGCTTCCAGAAAAGCCAAGGAGTTCGTCCACTACGCCACGGAACTGCAACGTGTGGAGTGCGGGGTCAACGAGCTTTGGGTTTCGTGCAAGTGCGGGGAGTCGGACACCACTTCTGGCATCGCTTCCAACCCCACGGTGGGCAACGCCTTCGACAAGCTTTGGCAAGCGGGCGCGACGACGGTTTTCGGCGAAACGACGGAGATCACGGGAGGCGAGCATCTGGTCATGGCCCGTTGCGCCAATGAAGAAGTGCGGGCCAAATTCAAATTCTTTTTTGACCGCTACGCCAAGGTTGTGGATGACCACAAGGTTGACGATCTGTGTGACTCCCAGCCGACCAAGGGCAATATTGAAGGCGGTTTGACGACCATTGAAGAAAAGGCCCTGGGCAATGTGCAGAAGATCGGCCGCAAAGCGCCGGTGATCGGGTGCCTGGACAAGGCGGAATCCCCCACCGGGCCTGGCCTCTGGTTTATGGACTCGTCCTCGGCGGCCGCGGAAATGGTCACCCTGGTGGCGGCCGCCGGCTTTGTGGTGCACTTTTTCCCCACAGGGCAGGGCAATATCATCGGCAATCCCGTTCTGCCGGTCATCAAACTTTCGGCCAACCCGCGCACGGTGCGCACCATGAACGAACACATCGACGTGGACGTTTCGGGTATTCTGCGCCGGGAGATCAATCTTGACCAGGCGGGTGACAAGCTTCTTGACATGATGTTCAGAACATGCAACGGTCGCAACACGTCGGCCGAAGCGCTCGGACACAGAGAGTTCATCATGACGAAACTCTACGAAAGCGCGTAACCGATGCCGAAGTATTGGATCCTCCACACCGTGCCGTACCGCATGACCAGCAGGTGGTTGTGCGGTACGGTACGGATTCGTGATTTCCACTTCCCTTCCCAGGCAAATATTGAGGACGTTTTTGTGCGCTTGAGCCGCGCAAAAACCGTTCTCCAACATTATCGCATCCATAAGGAGACCTTATGAAATCCCGTTTCTTTGCTCCTTTGCTTCTGTTTGCGGCCGTCATTATGCTGACGGCGGCGTCGGTTGAGGCGGCCTATCCCGAAAAACCCGTGACCATGATCATCGCCTTCACGGCTGGCGGCTCCAGCGACGTGCAGGCCCGCATTATGGAAAAATACTGGAACAAATACGTACCCCAACAGAAATGGGTCTTCGTCTATAAACCCGGAGCGGGCGGAGCCATCGGTTTCGGTGAGATAGCCATGGCCAAAAAAGACGGCTACACCATCGGCGGCATCAACATTCCCCATCTCATCATTCAGGCCGCCACCCAGAAGGCCCAGTTCAAAATGGACGACTTCGACTACATCTGCCAGGTGGTCAATGATCCGCAATGCGTTGTCGTCCGCAAAGACAACAAGCTGAAAAGCGCGAAGGAAATTTTCGAGTACGCGGCGGCCAACCCCGGCAAACTCAAGGTCGGCCTTGTGGGCCCCAACAGCGGACATCATCTGATGTATCTTGATGTGAAGAAAAAATACGGCTTTCCGGTTACGGAAATCTTCTACAAAGGCGCTGCCGATCAGAACGCGGCCCTGCTCGGCGGAGAAATTGACGTCATGCTCGGCAATCTGAACGACGTCATGCGCAGTTTGGAAGAAATGCGCGTTCTGGCCATCGCCGCCGAAAAACGCAATGATTTTCTGCCCGATGTGCCCACTTTGAGAGAACAGGGCTATGACGTTCTTTCAGACATACGCCGCGCCTTTGTCGCTCCCAAGGGCATACCTTCCGCCGATCTGGCTTTTCTGCGCGAGACTTTCAAAAAAATCTGCCTGGATCCCGAATATCAGAAAGACATGAAAACAGCGGGGCAGCCCGGCGAATACCTGGAAGGGCCGGCCCTGTTCGAACACATGCGCTCTCTTGAAGCCGACATCAGGGAGGCTTTCGCCAAAAAATAATCGACTTGCGGCCATTTTTCAGCGCCGCCGTAACGGCGCTGAAAAATGGCCCTGAACTCACGCCTTCGCAGTGAACAGCGAGGCATTTACCCCGGCCGCCAGATCAATTCCAAAATAAAATTGATCTAAAATCACAATAACAAGGATTTCCTCATGAGTGAATTCATTTTGCCCGCCCTGGCAAATCTCTGCAATCCGCTCAATATCCTGCTGATGCTCGGCGGCCTCGCCGGGGGAATCATCATCGGCGCGTTGCCTGGGCTCACGGCCACCATGGGCGTGGCCCTCATGGTGCCCGTCACCTTTGTCATGGATACGACCAGTGGCTTGGTAATGCTTGGGGCCATTTATGTGGGCGCCATTTACGGCGGCTCCAATTCGGCATGCCTCATCTGCACGCCGGGAACGCCGTCTTCCGTAGCCACCACCTTTGACGGCTGGCCCATGTGTCAGGCCGGCAAGGCGGACAAAGCCCTGATCACCTCCCTGCTTTCCTCTTCTTTTGGCGGTATCGTGGGTACCTTTGCCCTGCTTTTTCTCGCGGCCCCCCTGGCCCGCTTCGCGCTCAAATTCGGCGGTCCGGAAAATTTCTGGCTTTGCCTCTTCGGCCTTTCGACCATCGCTGTCATGTCTTCAGGCAACATGTTCAAGGGCCTTGTTTCCGGCGGCATCGGCATGCTGGTGGCCACAATCGGTCTTGATCCGCACATGGCCGTGCCGCGTTTCACCTTCGGCTATTATCCGCTGGTGCAGGGTGTGGAAGTCATCCCCGCCATGATCGGCCTTTTTTCCATCTCCCAGGTGCTTTATCTTGTCGGCAGCTACAAACCTTTTCTTGCGCGGTACAATCCCACTCCCGGCGTTTTCGGCATTGTGGCGCGCGAGTTGTTGGGCAAATGCAAAACAGTGCTGCTGCGTTCTTCGTTCATCGGCACGCTGGTGGGCATGCTGCCGGGCGCGGGAGGAGAAATCGCCTCCATCATCGCCTACAACGAAAGCAAACGCTGGGACAAACAGCCTGAGCGTTACGGCACAGGCGTCGTGGAGGGCGTGGCCTCCAGCGAGAGCGCCAACAACGCCGTCATCGGCGGGTCTCTCATTCCCATGCTGACTCTGGGCATTCCCGGCAGCGCCGTGGCCGCCGTCATCCTCGGCGCCCTGCTGGCCAAGGGCATTCAGCCTGGTTTCAAGGTGTTCACGGTTAGCGGTGAACTCGCCTATACCTTTATCCTGTCGCAGTTCGCCGTAAATCTGCTCATGATTCCCGTGGGGCTGCTGCTCGTCAGGCTGCTGGTGCGCCTGCTCAGCGTACGTCTCACCCATGTGGCCATCAGTATCGTGCTGCTTTCGGTCATCGGCTCTTACGCCATACGCAACAGCATGCTGGATGTCTGGATCGCCCTGCTCTTCGGCGTATTCGGCTGGTTCTGCAACAGAGTCAAGCTGGATACGGGAGCTATGGCTCTCGGCATTATCCTGGGGCCGATGATTGAGGAAAATTTCGGTAAATGCGTCAGCCTCGCCAAGGCGCCGGGTTCTTCAATTCCCCAGGTCTTTCTGGACAGTCCCATCGCTCTTGTTCTGATCTGCCTGACCTTGCTTTCTCTGGGCACACCCTTCCTTATGCGCCTGCGCCGCCAACGCCCTGTGACGGAAACCGCCCCGTCCGCACAGTCCACCCCGGCCGCCGGGGTGGACTGGTTGAAAGACATACTGGCTGGATTTTTTACCCTTTTGATTTCAGCGGTGTTTTTTACCCAAGTCTTCGAACTGGAGGATGTGGGCCGGAACTATGCCCTGCTGCTTCTCGCCTTTATCATCCTGATGGGTTTGTATCTCTGCGTTCAGGGTCTTTTGGGTAAGCGCCTCTGGGGTGGGGGAGCTTCGTCCGGAAATGGGGACGAGCCGGTGGTCATGCGTCGCGTGGCCGTGATTATCGCCGCTTCCGCCGCTTACGCGGGCTTTATTCCCATTCTCGGCTTTTATCCGGCCAGCGCCTTCTTTCTCTGTCTTTCGGCCATAGTTTTGAACGATTCCGAAGGTTCACCCTATTTTGCGGCTTGTCTGCTGACGCTGGTGATGTGTCTGGCCGTATGGCTTGTTTTTACCATGTTGCTGGGCGTACCGACGCCGGAGAGCATGCTGTTTCAATGATATTGCCAAAGGGGCACCCTTTGAAACCGGGTGCCCCCAGATTGATGACAAACCCCGCAAAGCCGGGTTTTGTAAAGGCACGCCCCCTTCGGAGCCTCGCGGCGCAAGTGAATTGCGCCTGCCCCTCGCGGCGGAGCGCTGCCAAAGCGCCTTTGTCAACGCTCTCGGGCACCCGCTGAAACCGGGTGCCCCTTTGTTTGACGCTGGCTTGGAATTACAGGCCTTTGTCCCGCATCAGGCCGATGAGGTCGCAGACCCGATTGGAATAGCCCCATTCGTTGTCATACCAGGCGACCACCTTGACCATCCGGCCGTCCTGCACGGTGGTGTAGGGGGCCTCCAGAATGGAAGAAGCCGGATTGCCCTTGAAATCCATGGAAACCAAGGGCTTGTCGTTGTATTCCAGAATACCTTTGAGATAGCTTTCCGAAGCGGTCTTGAGCTTGCCGAGCAATGTTTCGGTGTCTGTTTCCTTTTCCAGAATGCCGGAAAAATCCACCACCGATACTGTAGGTGTGGGCACACGCAGGGAATAGCCGCTGAACTTGCCTTTGAGTTCCGGTATTACCTTGGCCACAGCCTGGGCCGCGCCTGTTGACGTGGGGATGATGTTGCAGGCGGCGGCGCGGGCGCGACGCGGGTCTTTGTGGGCCATGTCCAGAATGCGCTGGTCGTTGGTATAGGCATGGATGGTAACCATATTGCCTATCTGTATGCCGAATTGGCGTTGCAGCACCAGGGCCACAGGGGCAAGGCAGTTGGTGGTGCAGGAGGCGTTGGAAACCACGTGGTGTTTGGCCGGATCATATTGATCGTGATTGACGCCCATGACAACGGTGAGATCTTCTTCTTTGGCGGGAGCGGTGATGATGACTTTTTTCGCTCCGTTTTCCAGATGTATGGCGGCCTGTTTGGCGCTGCGGAAAATGCCCGTGCTTTCCACAACAATATCCACTCCGTATTCACGCCAGACAAGATTGGCGGGGTCACGCTCGGCAAAGCAGTGTATGTTCCAGTCTCCGACCTTTACTTCTTGCCCGTTGACCTTGGCGTCCAAAAAGCCTCTGCCGTAAACGGAGTCGTATTCAGCCAGATGAAAATTCGTTTCCGCGTCGAACAGGTCGTTAATGGCCGTAATCGCGACGGAATCCCGAAAATTCCTGTGCAGGGCGCGAAATACCTGGCGGCCTATACGTCCGAAGCCATTGATGCCAACATTGATTTTTTTCATGTCAGTCTCCTTGCTAGTCTTCGTAAACCGAATAGGCGTGCTTTGCCATCAGTTCATAATTGTTGCGCAGCGCTTCGTGCAGGCGCGCGTTTTCAATGGCCACCGTGGAAACAGCGGCAACAGCTTCCATAAAGGTCTGCTCGTCGGCGGTGAATTCCCGCTCAACGGCGGAATAAACGCGGATGAGGCCGATGGCTTTGCCGTTGACCATGAGCGGGGCGGACAGCACGGAAACAAGCCCTTCGCTCTTGGCGGATTCGGGGTATTGAAAACGTCCGTCGGCTGCGGCATCCTTGAGATGGATGATTTTGCCCGCCAACACCTCGCTGTCCATGCCGCTACGTTTGATCTCCACCGGCCCCTTGCGCATGTATTTCTCTGAAAGGCCGTAGGCCGCGCTCGGCAGCAGAAAACGCCCCGTGCTGTCGAG
Source organism: Desulfovibrio sp. (assembly GCA_031280915.1). Taxonomy (GTDB): domain Bacteria; phylum Desulfobacterota; class Desulfovibrionia; order Desulfovibrionales; family Desulfovibrionaceae; genus Desulfovibrio. The sequence goes on from JAITGC010000078.1 coordinate 79,238, forward strand.
CAGACGGATGGTGCTGGCTTTGCAGCCCATGGCAACAGCGGTCTGTTCTGTAATTTTGCGCAGGACATGCCCTGGCTCAAGGCTGGAGTTGATCACCAGCGCCACATCTCTGAGAGCGCGAAAAAAATCTTGTGCCATCTCAATCTCCTTATGGTTATGCCCGCATCCCGTAGACAAACGTACACATGGGTATGGTCAGCTTCGGAGACACGGCCCCAAATAAAGCCGTTCCTGACCTAGTGCCTGAATTTTCGGCATAATGCAAGCGGCCGGGTTTTGTTTCCCCAGCCCTACCGCATGGGGGATTCAATCCCGCTTTGACCCTTCCGGAGTTTTCGCGGCGTTTTTGCCCGATGTCTTCATCCGCACCTGGCCTTCAATAATGCCGCCCTCTTCAGTGAGGAGCGCGGGGCTTTGCACGACGCCTTCCAGAATGCCGGTGGGGTATACCACAACCCGGCGTTTGGCCGTAACCTCTCCGTTGAAGCGACCGGACAGGAGCAATTCCCCCACTTGCAACACGCCGTCAACGCAGGCGTCCTTGCCGACATTCAGGGTGCCGTCGCTGATGATTTCACCGGTAAATCTGCCTTCAACGCGCACAGTTCCCTTGAAGGAAAGCTTGCCTTCATACACCGTATCGGCCCCCAGAAAGGCGATTTCTTCCTTGCCCATAGTTGACTCCTGTAATGCAAGACCTAACCTTTGAACATGAAACGCCGCATGGACACATTGAGCACAATGCCTATAAGGGTAAAATTGAGCACAGTGGCGCTGCCTCCGTAGCTGATGAAAGGCAGGGGTATGCCCACCACCGGCATCATCCCGAGCACCATGGCTGTATTGATAAAGATTTGCCAGAAAAAATAAAAGAACACTCCCACCACGAGCAGGCTGCCAAAGCGATCCTTGGCCTGTGATGCCGTGGAGAAAATGCCCAGCAAAAAAAGACAGAACAGCGATACCAGTATGAGACAGCCCACAAATCCCCATTCCTCGCCAAAAACGGCCACCGCGAAATCCGAATGCCGCTCCGGCAGAAAACGGAGCTGACTCTGTGTGCCTTCCGTAAAGCCCTTGCCCCAAAGCTCTCCGGAGCCGACGGCAATGCGTGACTGCAGAATGTGGTAACCTGTGCCGCGTGGGTCATTGCCGGGGTCCAGAAATGTCAGAATACGTTGGCGCTGGTAATCGCGCATGCCCGCAAACCACATGAAGGCCGCCGCGCAGGGAGCAAGAAACAGGCAGGTTTTGAAAACATACCCGCGCAGTCCGTGGAACAAAACCATGCCGGTCAAAATCAGCAGTATCATCAGCGTTGTACCGAGATCCGGCTGAAGAAGGATAAAGGCGCAAGGCAACACAGCCACGCCGATGACGCTGAAAAAATTTTTCCAGCCAAGGGGCTGCGTTTCGCGTGAAAGAATACGGGCGGTAATCAGCAGTATCGCCAATTTGGCCGCTTCCGAAGGCTGAATGCTCATGAAGCCCAGCGAGAGCCAGCGTTTCGCGCCGTAAATACTTTTGCCGGCCACCGGCACCAGCAAAAGCAGCACGAGCGTAATGAGGAAAAACGGCCAAGCGAGGTTGCGCAGTCTGCGGTAGTCAAAACTCATGGCGGCCACCATGCCGCAGAGGCCGCATGCTCCCCAGATAAGCTGGCGCTGGTAAAAACCGGAAAAGGTCATGCCGCTGTCCAGCCGTGTCCCGCTTGCCGAATAAAGGTTGATGACTCCCGTCAAATAGAGCAGGAGCATGAGAGCGAGAAGGCTCCAGTTAATATAGCCGAAAAGACGCGTATCCATACTTCAGTCGCAAAGATGATTCTTTGTTTTGTGAGCGGGAATCATTGCGCCGTCCTGGCGGTCAGCGCCGTACCGAGGCCGAAAAGATGATCGTAAATTTTTGAAGCCACCGGGCCGGCCACAGTGGAGCCGCCGCCGCCGTGCTCCACCATGACGACCACCACATAGCGTTTACCGCTTTTATTCCCCCAAGTGGCTATCCAGGCGTGGTCGCGCTGGGCGTACTCCATCTCCGCACTGCGCAGACGTCTGTCGCCGGCGGCCATTTTCAATTTAACCACCTGAGCTGTACCTGTTTTGCCGCCCATGTCGGCGTCTCCACGGGCGACAACGCGCGCTGTGCCGCCGGAGGCCGTCTGACGCATGGCGTTCACGATAAAATTTCTGGTTCTGTCGCTTGCGGGAAGCCGGCCGGTGACGACGCGCGCATCGTTCTCCAAAAGCTGGGGTTTGAGCAGGTCGCCACCGTTGAGCAGAGCCGACACGTACACCGCTATCTGCACAGGTGTGGTCAGAGTATATCCTTGGCCTATGGCGATATTGTAGGTTTCGCCGCGCACCCAGGGTTGGCCGAAGCGGCGGCGTTTCCAGGCGCGGGAGGGGACAAGGCCCGACCGTTCGTGGGGGAGGTCAATGCCGGTAGCGCGCCCGAAACCGCATGCCTTGGCAAAGGCTTCTATTTTGTCGATACCCAGTTTTTCGGCCATAAGATAAAAATATACATCGCAGGAAGACACAAGGGCGTTTTCCATGTTCATAACGCCGTGGCCGCCCTGCTTCCAGCAGCGAAAAATCTGCTCGCCCAGTTTGACCTGGCCGGAACAGGACACGCTCTCCCTGGGGGATATTCCGTGCTCCAGAAACAGGGCGGCCATAACAAGTTTCCAAACCGAACCCGGAGGATAAACGCTTTGAATGACGCGATTCTGCAGAGGAAAGCGGTTGCTTGTGCGCAGAGCCTCCCAGTCGCGTTTGGATATCCCGGCCGCAAAAAGATTGTTGTCATAGGCGGGGGAGGTCACAAGGGCACGCAATTTTCCGGAATCCGGCTCCATAACAACCACGCAGCCGGCCTCGCCGCCCAAGGCGGCCCAAGCGGCTCGCTGAAGCGACAAATCCAGGGAGAGGCGCGCCTCGTGGCCGCCGCGCGGTTCTTTCTTCAAAAATTTCCCCAAGGCGCGGCCGTGGGCATCCACCTCCACATCATACAGACCTTTCTGGCCGCGCAGCCGTTTTTCCAGTTCCAGTTCCATACCCGCCTTGCCTACCAGATCGCCTGTAGCGAGGCTCGAATCCTCCCCCATTTCCTTTTCGTTGACCTCGGCCACATAGCCCAGCACATGGGCAAAAATGTCTTTTTCCGGATAGTCGCGCTTGGTGCGCACCACAATTTCCAAGCCGGGCCAAGCGTATATTTCCGATTCAATGCGGCTTAAAAGTTCAAAACTGATATCCGTGAGTATGAGAATCGGCTCGAAGGATTTGACCTTGAGACGATCCTGTTGATATTTTTCCCATATCTGGGCGCTAGGGATGCCGGACCAGACGCTTATCTGCGTGAGCGTGGCCGGGATGTCGCGGCAGTCTTCCCGTACCAGAGCAAGACCGCAAGCGGTACGGTTATCGGCGACGATTTTGCCGGCACTGTCCATAATGCGACCGCGCGGCGCGAAGATGCGCTCCTGACGCAGGCGGTTTTCCAGGGAGAGACGCGCGAATTCCTCCCCGCGTTGGATTTGCAGGTACCACAGGCGGGTTATCAGCACAAAGAACAGGACACCTATGCATATCTGCAGTAGAATAAGACCGCTGAGCGGCGGCTGATAACCCTCGTTTTCCATCTGAATTTTCAGCCAGGAGCGGAAAAACCTCCCGCGTCCGGGAGGCGTCTGCTCCGGCCTGATTCCGGCAACGGCATTATTCAGCAGCTTCATTGTTTTTTCTCCACCGTCGCGTCAGCGTGAAAATACGCCATGCGAAAGGTAAAAAAAGGGCCTGAAGAAGACATTTGTCCAAGGTGCCGCGCATGTCGAAATTCATATTCTGCAGCGGCGCCATAAGCCAGTCAAGCGCATAGTATGGCCCGATGAGAACAGTGGAAAGCAGCACGACAAAAAGGAAACTTTTTACCTCAAACCACCATTGCCCCAGACGAAAAAGCACCGCCGTCATCACATATAAAAGCACGGAGCCGCCGAAAAGTCGTGTGCCCATGCCCTCCTGCAAAAAGATAAAGAGCGGCCCCAGCCAAAATATATTTTTGTAATCCCGTTCCTGCAGCAGAATCAGCAGACCGACCGCCAGAACGTCCACACCCGGCAGCGCCGCTTGTATCACAATGGCCGCCGTGATAAAGACGGCCCACCAGCACAGATTCCGTATTTCCTTCATGGCGCCATCGTTTTTTGCGGCACCAGCGGGCCGACAAACTCTGCGGGGGAGTCGTCAGGCTCTTCCGACAAGCGCGCAATGCCCGTCGGTTCCAGAAGAATCACTTCTTCAAGATAGCGCGAAGCCACCAGAGGCTCAGCCTCAATGGCCAGAAACTGGGTATAGTCCGAGGGGGCGACGCTCTTGACGCGCGCGGCCGGTATCCCTTTGGGAAATTTACGATCCAACCCGGCGGTGATGAGGATGTCGCCCTGCTTGATATTAGCGTCGCGCCGCACAAAATTGACTTCCAGAGGTTTGTCGGGGCCTTTGCCTGTCAGGATTCCGAAGGCACGGCTGCTTTGGGTTATAACGGCAACGCGGCTCCCGGGGTCCGTCAGCAGCAAAACATTGGCCGTGTGGGCGCTTGCGCGCAGAATACGGCCCACAAGCCCTTCGTTGGTGACAAGGGGCGTATTTGGCCGTCCGCCCGTCATATAGCCACGATTTATAACTATACTGGCGAGCACAGCGTTAGGGCCCATGCGGCCGGCCAGAACACGGGCGCCCAAGGGTTTCCAGACCGGGTCTTCGGGCAGGTCGATAAGCTTGCGCAGGCGCTCAAGTTCCGCCAGGAGTTCCCCATAAATTTCAAGACGCGTCTCAAGTTCGCCGAGGCGGGCTTTAAGCCGCTCGCTTTCTTCCCGCATATTGACGAGATCAAAATACCGCCGCCACAATTCCCGGAGGGAATCCTGCATGGCGCGCAACGGCGCGAGAACGGCGCCAGTCAGTTCGAGGCCGGTGTCAGTCGCGAGTTCATCCAGCGTGCGGGTGCGTTGATTCCAGGTGTACATGCCCAGAAAAAGTATGAGCAGTATGCCCGCAAGAATCAGAATGCGCCGAAAGGTCACTAATCAATACACACTTCTTTGAGAACATGCAGGTTGTCGAGAGCCTTGCCGGTGCCGATAACCACTGTGGAGAGCGGGTCATCCACAACGGTGATGGGCAACCTTGTTTCCTCGCGCAAAAGCTGATCAAGCCCCTTCAACAGCGCTCCGCCGCCGGTCAGTACAATGCCGCGGTCCACGATATCGGCGGCCAGTTCCGGCGGGGTCTGCTCAAGGGCCACGCGCACGGCCTGAACGATGCTGTCCACCTGTTCGGAAATGGCCGCGCGCACCTCCTGGGAGGTGATGATGTTGTTCTGGGGAATGCCGGTGACAAGATCACGGCCTTTGACCTCAATCTGTTGTTCCGGATCAAGGGGATAGGCCGAGGCTATTTTCATCTTGATTTCTTCCGCCGAGGATTCGCCGATAAGCATATTGTATTTGCGTTTGACGTGGATCATGATGGCTTCATCCATCTTGTCGCCGCCGACCCGCACCGAGCGGGAATACACAATACCCGCCAGGGAAATGACGGCCACCTCCGTGGTGCCGCCGCCGATGTCCACCACCATATTGGAAGTAGGCTCCTGAATGGGCAGATCCGCGCCGATGGCGGCGGCCATCGGCTCCTCGATGAGATAGACCTCCCTGGCGCCGGCGGACTGGGCCGATTCCTTGACAGCGCGCTTTTCCACCTGGGTGATGCCCGTGGGCACACAGATCATGATGCGCGGCCGCACCAGGCGGCGCGAGTTGTGCACCTTGGCGATAAAATGGCGCAACATGGCTTCCGTGACTTCAAAGTCGGCGATGACGCCGTCCTTCATGGGGCGTATGGCCTGTATATTGCCCGGCGTTTTGCCCAGCATGCGTTTGGCCTCCAGGCCGACGGCCAACACTATATTGTTGCCGCGCGTGTCTTTTTTGACGGCCACCACTGAAGGCTCACGCAACACAATGCCCTGCCCCTTCACATAGACACAGGTATTAGCCGTGCCGAGGTCAATGGCCAAGTCATTGGAAAACATTCCCAAAGCGAAATCCAGAATTTTGGACATTGTGTTCGTCAGCCTCGTTACGCGGAGCGAAATTATGGGTAAAGCCGCAGGATGCGCCCTGAAGCAAGAGAGCGCCGCATCCTCCAGACTCCAGAATCGGTTGATTATTGTTCCGCCAAAACGCTGTCGAAGTCAAGACAAGAAGTATAAAGTTCAAAATCTTTTACAATCTTCCCGGCAGCGGTTCAATTCACCGGGTTCCCGCCTCCGGCATCGTTTTTCGCCTCGGTCACACTCCATAAAAACGCGCTCCCGTGGCCAAGAACCAGTCTGCCCCGGCTGACGACAAACTGAACCCCCGCCTGAAGATTTCAAAGGGACGCACTGTCGCGCCGGCCGCCATGTGGACAGACCACGCCTTGTCGTATAATTGAAAGGGATGTTTTCCGCGCGTTCACGTTTTCCGCGTCCCGCCGACGCGCTTTTTTTCGCGCTGACCGCTGTATGGGCCTTGGGCGCCCTGTGGGGGGTGTGGCGCATATCCGGGGAAGGGGCGGAAATGGACAGCGACCTCCGTTGCTATGCCCAGAACATGGCCGGAGCGGCCCATCGCGAGATGTTCGGCGCAGACCCTCTGCTGAACGGAGAAACCCCGGCCAACGCCTTCTGGAATCTGGAGAATTTTCTCGCAGGACTGCTCGCGCCGGGCGACAACTATGCCCTGGGTCTGTATATGGCCGGGGCGTTGTGTTTTTTCGCGCACTACGTCGCCCATTACCTGCTGGGGCGTTTTCTCTTCGGCGCGCCGGCCCTCGCCTGTCTGCTCTCGCTTCTTATGGGGGTGACGGTCTGGTTCAATTTCGGCACGTTCTGGGGGCCCGCCTTTTCCGATCCAACGCCGCGCGTTTTTTTCGCCGCCCTGTGGCCTCTGCTGACGGCCTGCTCGCTGGTCGCCCTGGACAGGCCGCGCCTGCGGCCCCTGGTCATGCTGGCTTGCGGGATCTGCATCTATGTGCACGCCATCAGCGCCCTGAATGTCGGCGCCATGTTGTTTATGGCCTTTTTGTTAAGGGGGAGGGGTATGCGCCCCGCCGCGCATCTGGCCAATTGCGGTTTCGGACTGTGCCTGTTTTTCATCCCCGTGCTGTTCTTTCTCTGGCCATCCCTGGGACAGGAGCGCGTTTTTACTCCTGAGGAACTGTCGATATTCAAGGAAGCGTTCGCCTTGCGTTTTCGGGAAGACCACGGAGACCTTCCGGAGCGCCTGCTCAGCCACGTGCGCTTCGGCAGCGACACGCTGCTTTTGTTTTGCGGCGGACTGGCCGGTTTTATCGTGACCGTGGTGAAGGGAAGCGGGAGACAGAAAAAGCTGGCCTCCATGTATCCCGGTTTTTTGCTGGGGATGGCCCTGGTGGTGTTATTTTCCTGGTTGGAGCCCAAGGCGGCGGAATCCCTGGGGAGAATCCCCATGGGGCGGGAATTTGTCCGCGGCGTGCGTTTTCTGGCTCCGCTGAGTTGGCTGATGATCGTTTCCGCGGTGGCTTGTTTTTGGCCGCGCCTGCGTGGCAGCATACGCTTGCTCATCGTATCGGGCGTCATTGCCTGCGTTTTGTTGACAAATCAGGACCGTTGGCACACGGGAGCCTTTTATACATTTTCGCAATACACCGGCCTGCCCGCGCCCATGCGGGAACAAGCCCTGCAAATACAGGAGCGGGCTGAGCATTACAGGCAGGCCCTTTTCGCGGTCGCGCGGCTTGTGCCGCCCGGTTCGCCGGTGTTCGGCCTGAACGACGACATGGCCCTGCGCTATCTGGCCCTGCGCCCGCTGGCCTGGTCATTCAAGGACGGCTCGTCTTTTTTGTACAACAAGGATATAGGGGGAACGCGCCACTGGCTGCGGCTCACCGCCCTGACGGAACAGGGCGCGGAAGGTTGGCTGGAGGCCTGGAGGCTTTCCGAAGCTGACTGGCTATTGATTGAACGGCGACAGGGCATGGAGATGCTTGAACGGCACGGCGGGATTGTCTGGGAAAACCGTGACTGGTTCGTCGCCCGCCGCCGGTGAAATGCGGACATTGGAACAATTTCGCTTCGCAATTGCTCTAAAAATTTCGTCCACAAGTCCGATTACCGGACGGGTTCACTTCCACTTTGCCAAACAAACCCGCAGAATTCGCGTCAATTCCAGACAGTCGCCGACGCTTGGGCGTCCGTCCGGAGGAATGCGCAACATCCTTTCATAGGCCAAGGCCACGCCAGGCGGGCAATGAGCGTCAGTATACAGATAGCCAGCGTCAAATTTTGTGTGCCTGAGTTTTTTGTCCAAAAAATCGCGTTCGAGAAGGGCAAATTCCGCTTTATCCACAGGCAGGCGAAAACAATCTGCAATGGCGGCGATCCCTTCTCCGGGATTGTCGATAAATGCGTCATAATTTATGAAAATATGGGCAAAATGACGCGCATGGCAGAAACATTCCAGCATATGGCTCGCCCACAACAGGTATCCGTGGGGGAGGGGCAGTTTATCCCGTTTGTACAGCGAAGCGGCCACGCTTGCGGGATTGCGGAAAACAAAAACAACGAAGGGCCGTGCCGGAACCGCCTCAAAAGCCCGATGCCAGAAGGGCAGAAGTTTTGTCATTCGCGGGTCTTTCAGGGCATAGAAACCCGTGGCGGAAATTTTGCTCCGCAACAGGGCGGCGGCGGCCTCAACAAAGCCGTTTTCGGCGAGATTTTGCACATCTCGTGCTGTTACCTGGGCAACGCGGTCCCAGCTCGCGTTTATGCTTGTGAGCATACGCTCGTTGAGCCGCAGGACGTCGATATCCTCCCAGTGCCCCTTGGGATTGGAAGAAAGACCGCCGACAAGATTTTCGCCATGCCGCGCGCCAAAAACCCTGAGACTGAGCGAAACGGCGCTTGTGCCGCTTCTATGCATGCCGAGCGCCGTGATGCATTTCGCGGGAGGCCTTTGCGCCGTCCGGCCATCAGGGCGTTTCATCTCGCAATGTTCCCCATGTTCAGAACATGTTCAAAAGGTATAGGCCAGCACAAGCTGGGCTTTCCAGGTGTCCTTTTTCTCGAAGGAAGTGCTGTTTTCGCCTCCCGCTTTTTTCCATGTTCCGTTATCCATGCAATTGACAACATAGCCGAGTTCCAGATTCATCTCCAGATTCTCGTAAACCTGCCAGGAATTGACCAAATTGAATTCCAGCAGACCGTCGCTGGTCGTCAGAAAGGTCTCCATGAAACGGCTGTCGTTCCAGGCATAGGACGTGCCCATGTATTTGGTCATGGAAGGTGAATTGGTGCCGCCCCACCAGGCCACGGTCAGGGTATGGCCGAGGTTTTCCAGAAATCTCACGTCCTTGACGCGCGCGCCTATGCCCCAGGTTCCGGCGTAACTCGCTCCGTAGTCAAGCCAGGTCCAGTGCGGCGCCCAACCGAGATTGCCGTCGCCAATGAAGCTGGTGAAGTTGCCGTAAGCGGCGATGGAGGGCATGCGCTCCGAGCCGTTTTTGGGATCGCCGTCCTCGCCGGAGGCGTACCAGCCGAAGATGCCGGGGATGCCCCAGTCCGCCTTGTACTCGACAAGGGCCTTGGCAAGCCAGCCTTCACGCCGGGTGTCACCCCGACGGTCGGTACGTTGGCCGTATTTGTATACGTCGTACCGGCCCATGCCTTCCACATAGCCATAGTTGACGTCAAATTCGATATTCAGCGGTTCCAGGGCCGTCAGGGTCAAGGGCAGCCCGGCCCAGAACATGGACCCGTAAGCCTTGGATGTCTTGCCTGTGTGGTCGCCCGGCCGTCCACCGATGTCGTCGCCGGCAATAACGCTGGGGTAGGGACCGAATGTGTACTGCGGCCAGCCGTCGCCGAGGGCGCCGTCCTGCCAGGCGTCAAATTTCCCGGTATTTTTGCCGCGCAGTCCGTACATGGCCCAGGGGGTCGCCTCAAAAGCGTCGAATTTCAAAGGCAGCAGCAGAGCAAAAAAATCCATGTTGTCAAGATGGTTGACGCGGCCGGGGTTGTCGTTGTTCCAGGCGGCGGGGTCGCTGTAGTTGTCGTTGAAAGGCCGCGCCCACAGGGCCGTCAGGCCCACATTGTCGTTGAACTGATAAGACGTTGTGACGCCAGCCGCGTCAGTGGCGAACACGGCCGGGCCGCCCGCCGCGTTGGGCAGGGTGACGTCCTGCAGGCCCATGCGAAATTTGAGAGCGGTATTGGGTACAGCCCAGTCCAGGTGGGCGTTTTTCAGTTTAATCACGTTTGTCCTGTCCGCGCCCATAGCGCCGCCGTTGGTTTCGCCCTGGTCCTGTCCCCATGTCATATCGCCGATTTCAAAATACACCGTGCCGGAAAGGTTTTCCGAGGCTGAGGCTTCCAGTTTCAGGCGCACCATCTGATTGGCCCGGAAAATATCCTCACTGTCGGCCTTCCTTTTCACGTCTCCGGGCGCGCGGGCGTTACTGACCGGATTTGGCTGCCCGGCGCCAAAGCCCATGTACCATTCCCCGCCGATTTTGAAGTCAACGGCCCTTGCCCCGGCAACCGTTCCCAGCAGCATTCCGGCTGCCAGCAAAAGCGTCGCAATACGTTTCATAACGCCCCCTGACGAATGTTTGAAATCACAACTCCGCAAATGCAATGCGAAGGGGCAAATGTCAAGGGCGGCATTTTTGGAGGCTTTTGCCTCGCCCCAAGGGACACGCGCGTAATTTCAAGGCCCGTCATGGCGCTTGTGGACGCGCCATAACGGGCCTCAAGGATTCTTCAGGAATTCGTCAACGAATTCCTGCGGAACGGTCACTCATTTCATCCGAGAATCATCTCGGATAGTATGAAAAGCGCTCTACAGCCAGAGCATTTTCACTTTGAAATGCTTGCTTGACGGCGAAGCAAGTTCGCCTTGCAAGCATTTCGTGGCGCGAATTTTCAAAAAATCCGCAAGGGATAGGCATCCGATATGCCCCTGACGGGGCTACGGCTGACGATCCGCGCTGGGCGGTCAAACATTTTCAATGTTAAACCACTCTAGAAGGTATAGGCAAAAACCACCTGCGCCTTCCAGATGTCCTGCTTTTCAAAGGACGTCTCCCGACCGGAATTGGTCTTTTTCCATGTTCCGTTGTCCATGAAATTGACCACATAGCCAAGTTCAAAGTTCATTTCGAGATTTTCGTAAATCTGCCAGGAATTGATCAGGTTGAATTCCAACAGGCCGTCATTCTTGGTCATGTACGGGCCTTCCAGGGTGCCGTTGTCCCAATCCCACGCGGTCATCATGTATTTGGCCATGGAGGGCGAGTTGGTGCCGCCCCAATAGGCCACGGTAAAGGCATGCTTGAGATTTTCCACAAAGCTCACGTCCGTGATGCGGGCGCCGATGCCCCAGGTGCCGGCATAACTCGTGTTTCTGTCGTAGTAATTGCCGGAGGCCCAACCCAGGTTTCCGTCACCGATGAAACTGGTGAAATTGCCGTAGGGGCAGAGAGAGGGCATGCGTTCCGAGCCGTTTTTGGGGTTGCCGTCGTCACCGGAGGCGTACCAGCCGAAAATACCGGGCGCGCCCCAGTCCATCTTGTATTCAATGAGGGCTTTGGCCAGCCAGCCCTGCCGTTCGGTGCTGCCGCGTCCGTGGAATTGCCCTCTTTTGTAAAGGTCATAGCGGCCCATGCTTTCCACATAGCCGTAGTTAATATCAAGTTCGATATTCAGCGGATCCCAGGCGGTGACGGCCAAAGGCAGGCCGGCCCAGAACATGGAGCCATACGCCTTGGACGTTTTGCCCACCGGATGGACGTTGGGATTCACGGAACTGGCCGGGAGGGCGGTATAGGGGTAAGGACCGAGGGTGAAGACCGGCGATCCGTCGGCAAGTTCGTTGGCGTCATAGGCGTCAAATTTGGCGCTGTTCTTGCCTCTCATGCCGTACATGAGCCAGGGTGTGGCTTCAAAACCGTCGAACTTCAAGGGCAGCAACAGGGCGAAAAGATCCATGTTGTCCAGGTAATTTGCCCGGTTGGAGCTGTCGTTCCAGTACGTGTAGCCGTCATTATAATTGTCGTTGAAGGGGCGCGCCCACAAAGCGGTCAAGCCAACGTTGTCGTTGAACTGATATGAGGCCGTGATGCCGGCCATCTGGGTGTCCAACACCGCACCGCCGCCGGCCGTGTTGGGCAGGGCCACGGTTTGCAGCCCCATACGGATTTTGAGATCCGTACTCGGCACGGCCCAGTCCAGATAGGCGGCATGAAGCGCGATGGTGTTGGTTCTGTCCGCGCCCATGGCGCCGCCTTCATCATCTTTGCCCCACGTGGTGTCCCCTATTTGAAAAAACACCGTACCGGAAAGGCTTTCGGAAGCGACGGCATCCAGTTGCAGGCGCAGACGCTGCGTGGCGGTAAACGCGTCATCGCTGCTGTATTTATGTTTGCCGCCGCCGTCGTGGATTTTGTTAATAAAATCCGTTTTCCCCACGCCAAAACCCATCAGCCATTCGCCCTCCGCCTTGAAGTCAATGGCGCCGGCCCCAGGCGCGGCGCCCAGCAGCATCGCGGCGGCCAGGAAAAGTGTTGCGATTCGTTTCATAATGCCTCCTTCGGTTTCGTTGTTGCTCAGACAATAATACATTTTAAAAAGACATGTTACTATACCCGTTGGTCAATAGCTGTCAAGGCACGCACACTACAGTGCTCAGGCATCCTTCGAGCAGCCGCAGCAGCCGCAGGCGCAAGACGTGCTCTTCCGCCGTTTCCTGTCCCCGAGCAGCTTGACGACGACAGCCAGCAGCACTCCCGCGACAATGGTTCCGACCAGCAATGTCCCGCTGTTTTCAACAATAAGGGCATACATCGCGCGCCCCCTAGTACCGCGCCGCCACGGCCGCTGCCGGCGCGGCGGCCGCGGAGGTCGTTCTTTGCGGCCTGAACAGCAGCCAGAGGAAAAGACCCGTCAGACCAATGGCCATGACCGTGCCGAGGCCGAACGTTCCCTCGCTGGCAAGAAGGCCGAATTGGTAAACGCACAGTGACACGATATAGGCAAAAGCGCACTGGTAGCCGATGGCTGTCCAGAACCATCGCGCGCTGTTCATTTCCCGGCTGATGGCTCCCATGGCGGCGAAGCAGGGAGCGCAGAGCAGGTTGAACAACAGAAAAGAATAGGCCGCCAGGGGCGTAAAATACCCGGCGAGATTCGACCAGATTTCCGCGCCGTCCTCCGCCACTTCCGCAACGCCGAAGAGCACGCCAAAGGTTCCCACCACATTTTCTTTGGCGATCAATCCTGTAATGGCCGCCACAGTGGCCTGCCAGCCGCCCCAGCCCAGGGGGGAGAAAATCCAGGCTACCGCCGTGCCGGCTCTGGCAAGAAGGCTCTCCGGCATTTCAACCATGCCGAATCCGCCTTCGCTCCAACCGAAATTGGAGCCGGACCATACAAAGACCGTGGCCAGCAGGATAATGGTTCCGGCTCTTTTGATGAAGGACCAGCCGCGCTCCCACATGCTGCGCAGAATGCTGCCGGCTGTGGGCCAGTGATAGGCCGGCAGTTCCATGACAAAGGGGGACACGCTCCCCGCGAAAAGCGCTGTTTTCTTCAAAATGACGCCGGAGCAGATGATGGCGGCGATGCCCACAAAATAGGTGCTCGGCGCGACCCACCAGGCCCCGTCGAAGAGAGCGCCCGCTATCAGAGCCAGGATGGGCAGCTTGGCGCTGCACGGGATAAAGGTTGTAGTCATGACCGTGAGCCTGCGTTCCCGCTCACTCTCAATGGCGCGCGAAGCCATCAGCCCCGGCACTCCGCAGCCTGTGCCTATCAGAATGGGTATGAAGGATTTGCCCGAAAGGCCGAACCTGCGGAAAAGCCTGTCCATGATAAAGGCCACTCTGGCCATGTAACCGCACTCTTCCATAAAAGCCAGAAAAAGAAAAAGAATGAGCATTTGCGGCACAAAGCCGAGCACAGCTCCCACACCGGCGACAATGCCGTCAATGACCAGACCTTGCAGCCATTCGGCACAATCGACGGCCTTGAGCGCATCGCCGAGCGCGGCCGGAACACCCGGAACCCATATGCCGTAGGCGGCAGGATCAGGCGTTTCGGCGCCCTCTGCGCCTTCAGCCTGTTCAAGGGCCTGTTCGTAGGCGGCTGAACCGATTCCGGCGAAATGCCAGCCCTTGCCGAAAACGCCATCGTTGGCCCAGTCCGTGGCTATCGCGCCGAGTGTGGTCACAGACACGAAATAGACGAAAAAAATCGCCAGGGCGAAAATCGGCAAGGCCAGCCAGCGGTGTGTGACAATCCGGTCTATTTTATCCGAGACGCTCAACTGGCCACGTTTTCCCCTTGACCGGCACTGGTTGACGATGCCTTCAATGTGCGCATAGCGCGCCCCGGCAATCAGGCTTTCGCAGTCATCCTCCAGTGCCGCTTCGCAATTTTTGATGGAACCCTCAATACGCGCCAGCGCCTCCCGGCCAAGGGGCAATTTTTCAAGGTTTTTCGTGTCCCGCTCAAAGAGCTTGACGGCAAGCCGCCGCCGCCGCTCGACGGACAAGCCGCCGGAGGAAAGGGCGACTCGCTCGATCTCCCCCAGCGCCTCTTCAATTTCCCGGCCGAAATCAAGCCGGAAATTTTTTCTTTGGTCCTTGACCGCCTCCAGTACCTGCGGCACGAGCCGATCTATTCCCTCTCCCGTCGCGGCCGATATTTCAACGACCTGACAGCCGAGTTTTTCAGACAGTATCCTGCTGTCAATGGAATCCCCATTTTTGCGCACAACATCCATCATGTTGATGGCTACAACCATGGGGAGACCGAATTCCAGCAATTGGGTGGTCAGATAGAGATTGCGCTCCAGATTCGTTCCGTCCACGATGTTGAGGATGACGTCCGGCTGTTCGTCAGCCAGATAATCCCCGGCGACGATTTCCTCCGGGCTGTGGGGCGACAGTGAATAGACGCCGGGCAGATCCACAATGATCACGTCTTCGCGTTGTTTCAGCCTGCCTTCCTTTTTCTCCACAGTAACGCCCGGCCAGTTGCCCACAAACTGGTTCAGGCCCGTCAGGGCGTTGAAAAGCGTTGTCTTGCCGCTGTTGGGATTGCCGGCAAGCGCGATTTTGAGAGACATTAAAACCTCCTCTAAACCTTTGTTATTCCACTTCAATCATTTCGGCGTCGCTTTTCCTTATGGCAAGCTCATAGCCGCGCACCGTGACTTCCACAGGATCGCCCAGGGGGGCGAGCTTGCGGACGTGAACGGTGACCCCCTTCACGATCCCCATGTCCATTATCCGGCGCCTGACAGCTCCATCGCCGGATATTTTCTTTACCTTCACGGTTTTGCCGCAAGGTACTGTTTTCAAGGTATTCACAGCAACCCCCTTCAGACTTTCCGCACCAGAATTTTGCATGCCGCTTCAGGGCTGACGGCGATGCGGCTCCCCTTGATATTCACAACGATATTCTCCGCCGCCGCCGTGAGCACTGTGACTTCCGCGCCGGGAACAAAACCGAGACTTTCAAGCCTGTTGCGCATCTCGGCCGCGCCTCCAAGTTTGCATACCGTCGCCCTTTCCCCCGGCGCGGTCAGCGTGAGCGGCATCACGCACGGCCTCCCCCGGCTTTTACGCGCGGCGTCATGCAGCGCTTGAGAGCGGAGACGCCGGAAGAATGGATCATTTCCACGGGTATGGCGTTGGCGGCCGCATGCCTGAGAGCTTCTGCGCGGGCATTGTGCGACACCTTGCCCGTACAGAGAATGATGACGTCCGGCACGCCGATCTGCCGCTTGATGCTGTTTTCCTGCCCGGTAAAGATTTTCAGATCAAAGCCCAGCGCCTTGGCTGCCGAAATGTAATCTCTGTTCAAGCGGTCCATCCCGCCGATCAGGACTGCGCACATTTTGTCCTCCTCTTTCTAAAAAAGAATTTGAAAACCGATTTCACTACATGCACCCTAAAAAACCCGGTATAACGAATCATCGGGATTCGTTATACCGGGTTTTCCTTGTTTTCAGGCTTCCAAGACGACCTTGATATGATCGGCCTCGTTATTGCGCAGGGAAATAGTCACCCCGGCAAGACGCAGAGCCACAGGGTCCTTCAGGGGAGCACGCCCCACAACGGATACTTGTGTGCCGGGGATAAGGCCCATATCGCGGATACGACGGCTGATTTCCCCCAAGGCTTCGACTGCCGCGATTTTGCCCTGCTGACCAATCCGCATCTGGCGCAAATTGATAATTCTGTCCACACTCCACCCCTATAAAATCAGTCCGCCAAGGATGTTTGAATTTGAAGGCGATATTGCGCCGGTTTTTATTGGTTGTCAAGAAAAAAGAAAATCATTTTCAATTTTTTGTATTTTTGAAACATTTTCCTCCGAGTGTGGATGAAAGTGCTTTACGCGCAGCTTTGGCGGGCATGCCCCACTCCTGACGCCCTTGCATCTAAGGGTTTTCCGTCGGCGCGTTTTCCGCCTTGCCCCGCATCAGATTGTTATGCCCGCGTATGATTTCGGCGATGACCTCCGGATTGGCAAGGGACGTGGTGTCGCCTGTGTCTTCCGCGTCGGCGGCGATTTTCCTCAGCATCCGGCGGATGATTTTGCCCGATGACGTTTTGGGCATGGCCGAAACAAATTGGATGCGTTCGGGGCTTGCCAGGGGGCCGATGTCGCGACGGACGGCATCCCGGAGTTTCGCGCGCAGGTCTTCACTCCAGGGCACGTCCTCACGCGGGGTGATGTAGGCATAGATAGCCTCACCCTTGAGATCGTGCGGCATGGGAACAACCGCGGCTTCAGCCACTTCAGGGCAGCTTGTCAGAGCGGCCTCGATTTCCACTGTGGAGAGACGGTGGCCTGAAACATTGATGGAATCGTCAATGCGGCCCAGAATCCAGAAGTAGCCGTCTTCATCCACTTGCGCCCCGTCTCCGGATTCATAGCAGCCGAAACGACTGAAATAGGAGCGGTATTTCCCCTCATCGTTGAACACGCCGAGCATCATGCCGGGCCAGGGCTTGCGTATCACAAGGCGGCCCACCTCTTTTCCCTCTTCACCATCGTGCTCGGCCGCCCCCAAGACGGCAGCGTCAATGCCCGGCAGAGGTCGCGCGGCGGAACCGGGCTTGAGCTTTGTGGCGTAGGGCATGGGACTTATCATGGCGCCGCCGGTTTCCGTTTGCCACCAGGTATCCACAATGGGCAATTGCCTGTCGCCGACATGTTTGTGATACCAGTGCCAGGCCTCGGGGTTGATGGGCTCGCCCACCGAACCCAGGATACGCAGGCTGGAGAGGTCATAGCGTTCCGTCCAGGCTTCGCCCAGACGCATGAGGGAACGTATGACCGTGGGCGCGGTGTAGAGAATGTTGACGCGGAATTTCTCTACAATGTTCCAATAGCGGTCAGGCTTGGGCCAGACGGGCACACCCTCGAACATCAAAGTGGTGGCCCCCAGAGCCAGCGGGCCGTATATGCCGTAGGTGTGGCCGGTGATCCAGCCCATATCCGCCGTGCACCAGTACACGTCGTCGTCGTGCATGTCGAAACACCACTGGGTGGTGTGGGCGGCGTAGGTGAGATACCCCCCTGTGGAATGCATGACGCCCGTGGGCTTGCCGGTGCTCCCACTGGTGTGCAGCAGAAAGAGCGTGTCGTTGGCGTCCATGATCTCGCAGGGGAAGTCGGAATTCAGCGTGAAGTCATCGATGAGGTCATGCCACCAAATATCACGGTTGGGCTTCATGGAGACGTCGTCCATATGGGCGTGATCAACCACGACGACATGAGCCACAGATGGACATTTTTCCAGAATGGGGTCCAAATTGGCCTTGAGCGGTTTGTTTTTACCCGCGCGCACCGCCGCGTCGGCCGTGATGACAATGCGCGCCTTGGAGTCTTGTATGCGACTGCGCACGCCGCCTTCCGCATAGCCGGAAAAAATGGTGGTGTGTATGGCCCCTATGCGCGCGCAGGCCAGCATGGCGATGGCCAATTCCGGTATCATGGGCATGTACAGGGCCACATGATCACCCCTGCGTATGCGCAAGGAACTCAAGGCATGGGCCACGCGGCAGACTTCGGTGTACAACATCTGGTAAGTGTAACAGCGCACATCCATTTCCCGCTCGCCCTGCCAGATCAGCGCGGCCTTGTTACGGCGGCCGGTGATAAGGTGGCGGTCAATGCAATTGAAAGAGGCATTCAGCTTGGCTCCCGTGAACCAGCGATACTTGTGCTGCGCCTCGTCGGCCACAAGCACATGATTCCAGCGCTTGAACCAGTGCAGCAATTGCGACGCCCGCGCTCCCCAAAAATCCTCCGGGTCTTCCAGCGCCCGGCGGCAGACGGCCTCGCATTCTTCCTCACCGCTGATCCAGGCTGAGGATTTGCCATGCACCGGCGGCATATAGCTGCGTTTCTCGCTTAACAGCGCGGCAAGCCGTTCCTGGGACATTTCGCCTCTTCCTCCTGTTTTGAGGTTTTGCGGGCCAGGCCGCATTCATAAAAATATGGGCAAGATTATATCTATAATCCTTTCAGAATATTCGCGTCAATAGAAATATGAAATTGTTTGTGCTTTCAGTCATTGTTGCGCAACATTCTGAAAAACAAGTTTTTTATGCATTCCGCCGCTCACTGCCAAGGGGTAGGCGAAACCGCGTTTCGCCGTTAAACGCCGCAGCAAGTGTTAAAGTGAATTTGCTCTGGTGACGGCGTTATTTGACGTAAAGACAATCATCATGTAACTGGTGAAAATTGAGGAAAGGGAGGATGCCGATTCGTGGTGACGGTTTCGCGCGGGATATATTTTGATCGGCAGGACAGCGATATACTGGCCCTTGTCAATCGCATGCTGGAGGTCAGGCCCGCCCCGGCCGACAGCAGCCTCTTTGATCCCGGCCTGCACCCGCACGGCATCAAGGAATTGATCGCCACGCCGGCCTCCCGGATCGCTTACGCCGTCATCAACCTTCTGCGCAGCCTGGAAGTCGGCGCCACCCAAGCCCGCGATCGCCTGCTGGCCCTGGAAAGTCTTTACGACGAGGTGCTCAATTCCGCCCATTCGGAGCTTCGACGCAACACAGCCCGCGTACTCGTGCAGATTATGAAAAGTATGGTGCGCGCACACGGTCGGCGCGAGCAGCAGCTCATGCTGGCCCACGATTTCCGCCGCGCCGTCCAGGGCACTCCCCGCGTGGTGCGAAAACTCCTCGCGCGCTACCACCTGCCGGAAATGCCTGAAGAATGGAATCAGCTCGCCTTTGACGACCACGTGTACGACGCCAATACACGCGGCCGCAAAAGCCCTACCCACCTTATTATGGACGCCTGGGTAAAGGGCCTGCGCAGTCTCACCGTGGCCTACGAATACTGCGTCAGCGCCGGAGTCGCCTCGGAACTGCTGAAAGCCTCGGAAATAACGGGCATCACAGTACGTGTGGGCATTGAATACCATATCCCTTTTTACGAAAAACAGGTCAGCCTTTTTTGGATACCGCGCGGTTTCAGCGGCAACGAGGATTTTCTGGAGTTTTTGCACGACCCGAAGGTCGCGGAACTGATGGAAAAAGGCCGCGATGTTCTTGTGTGGCGCAAGGAAAGAACCCTGGAAGTACTTCGCGCCTGGAACGCCGGCCTGCGCGCGCGCCTTGAGGAGGCTTGGGGCGCACCCGTGCCGGAACTGACTGACGAGGACTTTCTGGCCTTTGTGGGCCGCGGCCAGCCGACAACCCTGTACCTTGCCGAATGCCTGCACAGGCATATTCTGCCTTCAGTCAGAGCCAGAGCGGAATTTTTGGCATCTCTGCAAAGCCCGGAGGCCCAGGCCGAACTCAGGGAACTGGAAAGCCTCGGGCCGGAGCATATCGTTGAGGACTGGCTTTCACCCGCAAAAAATCCTGAAATGCGGCATGCTCAGGCGTCTTCGGCCGACAGGCCGGAGCTTTTGCGCCACACGCCCAAAAGTCTCGTCAGCAAGCTCTTGGACTGCAACCCCGGCTATCGTCTGGTATTGGGCACTATGGGGCTGACAGCAGAGGATGTGACGGAATTGTTGTGGGATTGTGATGGAGCGATAACCCACCTTGAAATTTTCAACATGAAGGGTTGGATGGAGGGCCGCCATCAGGACATAACGGCCATAAGCGAATTACAACACGCGCTCAACGCCGGGCACGGCCCGCGCATCAAGCAAATGGTGCGCCAGATGGCGCGCGGCTTTCCCAGTTCCGATGACGCCGCCGGCCGGGCTGAAAAATTTCAGGGCATACTGCGCAGCGTGCCGCAGTTATGGGCGCACTACCGCCGCCGGCCACTGGGCACACGGCTCGGCACAAGCTCGGTAAGCCGTTTCACCTTCGGTATGGGGCTGGTCATTGCGGACACGTTGCCGCGCCGCGCTGTGGCCGCACTGTGTCACAGGCACAGGCAGCAGCCCAAAAAACCCATACCGGTTTACGCTCCGGTTGAGGAACGCGTGAGCTATCAAACGCCCCGCAACCCCACCTTTCGGCAGCGTCTGCTTGCCTTGCTGCATCGTGTGCCAGGCTGCCGCCACCTGGGTATGACGCGCCGGAGGGAATGGAAGGCCCCCAGTGAAAAATTCATGGTCTGCGACAGCGGCAATGTGGTCAACCTGGGCGGCCTGAGCCAGCGCGAGCCGAATAACCTGCTCGGCAATCTCCACGACAGGAGAACCTCCTCTCCTTTGAGTCTGGCTTATCTGAACAGCAATATCTCGAATTTTCTCAAAGTGCTGTTCGGCTTTATTCCGGCTTTCGGCTCTTTTCTCTACACGCAAAACTGGTGGCTGCTGGCCTGGTTTGGCGTGGTCATCTGGTTTTCCATCACCGGCGTGCGCAATGTGGTGCAGATGGTGCTGGCGGCCCAGGGCGCCACCCGAGGCAACCTTATTCACTGGAGAGATCAGATCAATATCAGGCGTTTGTGCGATTCGCTCATGTTCACGGGCATCTCCGTCCTGCTGTTGGAAGTGCTGGTGCGTGTGACGCTGCTGGAGCGGACGCTGGGGGCAACCGTGCAAACAGCCCCGTTCCTCGTGTTCGCCGTGCTCAATGTGGTGAACGGCGTTTATATCTGCGCCCACAATGTTTACCGGGGCTTTCCCCGACAAGCGTCTGTGGGCAATCTTTTCCGCAGTATTATCGCCATTCCCGTGGCCTCGCTCTACAACATGATTTTTTATGAGCTTGTGCTGCTCTTCGGTGTGGAAGATCCGGCCTATTATCTTGTCCCCAGCGCGGCCGTCGTCTCCAAAATGGCCTCGGACACGGTGGCTGCCATTATAGAGGGTTTTGCCGACAGCCAGGTGAACCTGCGCATGCGCCGCTGGGATTACAGAAGTAAATTTGAGGAGCTTTTTGAGTGTTACACGCGATTGGAACTGCTTTTTCCGCAGGAGGACGCGCTGGTGCGGCTCGGCCGCCCCGGTGGCTTGGAGGATCGCGGAGGCGAACGGGCCAGGGAGTTGGAGCGCTCCTTTATCATTCATGCCCTTGATCTCATGTATATCTGGTTTTATCAGCCCCGGGCGCAGGACGCTCTTAAACAGGTCATGCGCGCCTTGCCAGCGGCCGACAGATTCACGCTTCTGCGCACACAACTCGTATTGACGCGCGAGCACGAGATAAGCCAGATGCTGGTGGACGGTCTCCTGGGGCGCAATTTCTCGCGGCCTCTCGCTTTTTATCTGGAAAGACGCATGGAATACCTGCGCAAACTGAGCCGGCTCTGCCGTTCCACGGAAAACCGGCACATCCACGGCACGCGATAAAGCCGCCGGCGGTTGACAATCAGCACGGGGTTACAAGCATGGAACATAAGCGTGAGATATAAGGAAAGGAATAGCCGTGTCCGGGTATAAGCGCCGAATAATCTGGCTTGTGATTTGTCTGGCGACGGCGGGTCTCGTCTGGCGGCTATTTTTCGCCGGAGCGGACGGCCCGCAACGCGGAGGAATGGGGCCGCCGCCGGTGCGCGCGGCAAGCGCGCGTCTTCAGGACGTGCCGCATTATTTGGACGGCATGGGCCTTGTGCAGCCATCCAGCGACGTGCTGGTCACAAGCCGGGTGGATGGCGAGATTATACGCCTGCATTTTACGGAAGGCCGGCGCGTCGAAGCCGGAGACTTGCTGGCAGAGATTGATCCACGCCCGTTTCAGACCAAACTGGATGAAGCCCTGGGCGCCCTCGCCAGAGACGAGGCGCAGTTGCGGAACGCCCGCCATGACCTCGCCCGTTACGCGAAACTGGTGGGAGGGGATTATATTGCCGGGCAGCAGTACGAAAACCAGCGCGCTCTGGTACGCCAGCATGAAGGCACTGTGGAGGCGGACAAAGCCGCTGTCAACGCAGCGCGTCTGCAACTGGAGTACAGCCGTATTGCCGCCCCCTGTTCCGGCCGTCTGGGTTTGAAGCGGGTGGATGCGGGGAACCAGATTAAAAGTTCCGACGCGGGCGGTTTGGTCCGCATTACGGAAAATGTGCCCTGTGACGTTGTTTTTACCCTGCCTGAAAAATTCGCCGCTTTGGCCCTTGAAGCTCTGCGGGAGCGGGAGCGGAATCCTCAAGCTCCGGCTCCGCCGGTGGAGGTTTGGGACAAGGATGAAAACAATCCGCTTGCCGTGGGCGAACTTGTTTCCATTGACAACCAGATAGACATAACCACCAACACCATCAAGCTCAAGGCCCGCTTCGCCAACAACGACGAAATACTCTACCCCAACCAGTTTGTTGCGGCGCGTCTCAGGGCGCGCACACTTAAAGACGCCGTGACCGTTCCGGCCTCGGCCGTACAGATAGGCATGCGCGGCGCGTATGTCTATGTGGTGGATCAGGGAAATACGGTTCGCGTGCGTGAGGTCGCGCCCGGCATCAGCGTCGGCGCCCTCAGCGTCATTGACCGGGGCCTGCAGGCTGGAGAGATCGTCGTGACCGACGGAGTGGATCGCCTGCGGGACGGCACGGCCGTCACCCTCGCCTCCGTCTCGGAAACGCCCGGCGTAGCGCGGCAGGAGAACACGCGCCCGACGGACTCGCCCGGCGTCTCTCTCTGACTTTCAAAAATTTTATCGACGATTCAGCTTTTGTCCATCTCGCTCTTTCCATGATTTTGCTCTGAAGAGTCATCAGGGGATTATGAAATGACTTCTTGCAAAAATGTCATTTTCATGCAGTACGCCGCAAGGGAAGTGGGCGAAGGCCGCGTCAAGCCGGCGTTTACGAGCGGCAAATTAGCGGGAGAATAGCAGGAAATCGTGTCAGAACCAGCACAAGACGCGCGATGAAAAAACCTTGGAAAAAGTCGCCGAAATCCGGCGGTCTGCTCCAAGATTACTTGAAAGCGATTCCCAACTTGCGCGACTGCTCACACCTTGATTGGCTTTGCGGGCAGGAGCAGCCATGTTGCTGTTGTGGTCTGTGGGCATGTTGCCTGCCTGTGTGTGGCCTTTACAGAAAAAAGGGTTATCCGTTTTCAGATAACCCTTTGGTATTGCTGGTCGGGATGGCGCGATTCGAACGCGCGGCCTCAGCGTCCCGAACGCTGCGCTCTAGCCAAGCTGAGCCACATCCCGTAGGAGGAATTCTATAGGACGTATAAAAAATTTCCGCAAGATTTTTTTTGTTTGTCAAGGCTAACGGATTAAGGTATCCTTTTCCAGGAGATTTGTAAAAATTGCAATTGTGGCGACACATTTTTGCTCCATCGTGAAAACCATGATTTGAAACATGTAATGTATTTTTTGTAACAGCGGCATGTTGCATCGTGTTGTATGGGAATAAACAATTGTTTCGGAGTGGGAAGACGTCATGATCCGCGTTCTTGTTGTGGATGACTCCACATTTATGCGTACCGCGCTGGTTTCGCTGCTGGAGGAAGACCCGGACATCAAAGTTGTGGGTACTGCGGTTGACGGTCGGGACGCCCTGAAAAAAGCCGCGACCCTGGACCCCGACGTCATGACCCTTGACGTGGAAATGCCCAAGCTGGACGGGCTCGCCACGTTGCAGGAGCTGATGAAAACCACCCCCCTTCCTGTTCTGATGGCCAGCGCCCTCACGGAAGCCGGGGCGAACAGCACTTTTAAGGCTCTTGAATACGGGGCTCTGGACTTTATTCCCAAAACAATGAGCAATGACAAAAACGCCTTTGGCGAGGAGCTGCGGCGTAAGGTCAAGGCTATTGCGCGGAAGAAATCCCTCGTCAGGCTCAAGTTTCAGCGGCTGAAACTGCAGCATGAGCCGCCCGCGCAGCAGCGGGCCGCGTGCGCGCTGCAAGCCGGTACGCAGATCACTCCTTGCAAGGGGCCGAGGGATTTGGTAGTTATCGGCGTTTCCACAGGTGGCCCGCCGGTTGTACAGAAGATTCTTTCCGCTCTGCCGGGGGATTTGCCGGCCTGCATCCTGGTGGCGCAGCATATGCCGCAAACATTCACAGGCCCCTTCGCCAAACGTCTGGACGGGTTGTGCAAACTTTCGGTGTCCGAAGCCGTGAATGGCGACAAATACAAGAAAGGCCATGCTTACGTGTGCCCGGGGGGCATGCACATCGGTGTGCGCATGCGTGGTTCGCTGCCCGAAGTGGCTGTGACGGAAGAGCCGCGCGATGCACTGTACAAACCTGCCGTCAATGTGCTTATGGAAACGGCCGGAAAATGTATGGGCCCGCGTACCCTGGGCATTATGCTGACAGGCATGGGCTCTGATGGATGCGACGGGGCGAAGACGCTCAGGAAGACGGGTGGATGTCTTATTGCCCAAAGTGAGGCATCGTGCGTTGTTTACGGTATGCCGAAGGCGGTTGTGGACGAGGGCCTTGCCAACCAAATTCTTGACGCCGATGATATCGCCCAGGCGATTATCGCCGCCGTCAAAGGCTGATTTACATTTTTGCAGAAGGAAGCCCCGTGTATGAATAGGGAAAGTTCTTCTCCGGATACAGCCCGCATTCTCGAAGATTTGCAATCGGCTGACAGCGACATTGTGCGCGGCGCCATTTTCAGCGCCGGCGACGTGGGGCTGCGGGAAGCCATCCCTCTGCTCATTGAAAAGATCAAAAGCGAAAATATGGGAGTCCAGGAAGCGGGGGAATATGCCCTGCGGAAATTGCGCGGCCCGG
Source organism: Desulfovibrio sp. (assembly GCA_031280915.1). Taxonomy (GTDB): domain Bacteria; phylum Desulfobacterota; class Desulfovibrionia; order Desulfovibrionales; family Desulfovibrionaceae; genus Desulfovibrio. Next base: position 104,469 of record JAITGC010000078.1, read on the forward strand.
AAACCGTTGACGGGCTTCTGCCTTTGCTCAGAACCGATGATGCTCCGGTTCGTAATGTGGTGATAGATATTCTGCGTGAAATGGCTTTGGACAACATTGAAAGCGTCCGCGTCTATCTCCGCGACAATGATCCGGATATCAGGATATTCATCGCCGACATTCTCGGACACTGCGACAATTACAGAGCCGCTGTCCTGCTCGGCGATGCGCTCCTGAAAGACCCGGAAGTCAATGTCCGCTATCAGGCCGCCTCAAGCCTGGGCAATTTGGCCTTCCCCGAGTCCGTGCCCATCCTCTGCCAGGCTATGCATGACGAGGAATGGGTGCAATTTTCCGTTATTGAAGCCCTGTCCAAGATAGGGGCGTCTTCGGCCATGAATGCTCTGGTTCAGCTCCTGCCGCACTCCACCCCGCTTGTCAGCGCGGCGATCATTGACGCTCTCGGCAACATCGGCGACATAAAAATTATTCCCCTGCTCACCAGCGCGATGGAAAACGTCAATGCGGTTCTGCGCCACAAGATTGTCAAAGCCATTGTGCAGATTCTGCGGGAGAAATCCCTCGTCATGTTAAACCCGAAGACGCGTGAACGCCTTCGGGTTTACATGCTTGAAGCCCTGGGAGACAATGACGCGGAGATTCTGCTGTCGGCCCTGCGGGGGCTTGGCGTCATCGGCAGAGGGGAGGACAGCGAAACGCTGTTCCTGTTTGCCGTGAATCTTGACCCTGAAAATCAGGCGGACGTGCATGACGCCGCCGTCAACGCCATAGCCGCCATCGGGTATAACGTCGCCGTGCGTGAGGCTTTGCGCAGTGCGGACGAGCGGCGGATTTCCGTGGCTATGGAAGCCTGCGGCCGTATTGACGGCTGCGGCTACATAGAGGATTTAAAAAGCGTTTTCTGGTCTTTCAGCCGGGATATGCAACGGGCGGCCTCTTTGCTGGTGGCGCGGCGCGATTCATCCGAGGACATGCCTTTTTTCGCCTCATTGGTGGAAAAAACGCAGGATGCCGAAGTATTGAAAAACTCGCTGCTTTTTTTCGGCAACCGGCATGGCTGCGCGGATGCGGAAGCCATTGTTTTCGCGCGGCTTGACCATCCTTACCGGGATGTCAAGGAAACCGCCCTGGAAGCGTGTATAAATCTTCACAGCCCGGCTTTGAACGAACGTTTTAAAGAACGTCTCCAAAATCCGGATCCCATGCAGCGCATGATGGCGGTATACGCCCTTGGCCGTTACGGCGTGGTGGAAAACATTGATGGAATCTCCGACGCGCTGGCGGACGAGTCCCCCGGTGTCCGGCAGGTGGCCATTGAGGCTTTTCTCAACCTTGGCGTGGAGGCTGAACAGCATTTGACGAGGCTTTTGCCGCGTCTTTTTGACGAAAACAAGGACGTGCGCGCGGCCTTGGTGGACCTGCTCGGCCATATCGGGACGCAGACGGTTGTGACGCATTTGAGCGTTGCCCTTGAGGATGAAAACGAATGGGTACGCATACGCGCCATTGAGGCTCTGGGGTTGCACAGGAGCGTTGAGGCCGTGCCCACGCTGGCACAGATGCTGGAGACGGCAGGCCATTTGGTGGCGCTCAAGATTATTGAAACTTTTGGCAGGATCGGCGGGAGTACGGCCTTCAGCGTCCTGATGGGTTTGACCACCCATGATGATCCGGAAATCCAGCATGCTGCGGTCGAAGCCATAGAGACCATTCAGGCTGAACAGGAGTAGCTTATGACAACGCCGCTCTTTCGCCCTGGCTCCTCTCCCTTGAAAGATAATGAACATGCGTCTTCCGGCGCTTCTTCCCCGAACGTGGATGCGCGTGTCCCCCTCAAAACAACGTGTGGCGCAACGTCCGCGTCCGCCGTGGGAACCGCTGGGGCCTCAACAGGCCAGAAGCCGGCCATGCCCGTGAGAACCGCCGTGAACTCTGCCTTTGGGGCCGCCACGCAGACGCTTCTGGCCTCTCCGTTGGCATCAGGCTCTCAAACCACGTCGTTGCTGAACAAGCCGGCATCTCCCCCATGTGGCCGTTGCGCCCCGCTTCCCGCAAGTCCGCTCAGGGCGGCCTCTCCTGTGGAGGGGACGCGGCGCGTTCCCGCGCCCGCATCAACGGGTGCGGCGGCTTGGCCCGGAAACACCCCCCGCCCGTCATCATTGCTCAAAAATTCGGCAAACGCGACCGGCGCGACATCGCCGACCGTACCTCCGTCAATGCCCAAGCCAGCGGCGAGCGCCGCAGCTTCACCTTTCCGCAAGGATTTGCAGGTCAGCGACGATGAATTTGTGCGTCTCAGGGATTTTATATATCAGCAATGCGGCATTTTTATAGCGGAAAACCGTAAGTACCTTATTGAGAACCGTCTTTCCAGCCGCATTAAAGATTTGAATCTGAAAAGTTACAACGAGTATTATAATTTTCTCCGTTTTGATGCCTCGCGTAAAGTCGAGTTGAGCAAGCTCTTTGAAGTGGTCACCACAAACGAAACAAGTTTTTACAGAAATCCCCCGCAACTGGAGGTTTTTCAAAACGTTGTTCTGGCGGATATTGTCGAGAAATGCCGCAGGGCCGGGAACAAACGCCTGCGTTTGTGGTCAGCGGGCTGCTCCACGGGCGAAGAGCCTTATACGTTGGCGATTATCCTGCATGAAGTGCTCAAGGGAGATATAGCTTCATGGGATATTAAGATCACGGCGAACGATCTTTCAGAAGCCGTCCTCAACGCCGCCCGGCGTGGAATTTACAACGAATACGCCCTGCGCACGACGCCGCCCGGAATTGTTTCAGCCTATTTCACAAAAGACGGCAATATTTACAAAATTAATGAATCCCTTAAACGCCTTGTGTCCTTTGGGCAGATAAACCTGAATGAAAAGGAACAACTCAGGCGGGTGGAAAGATCCCAGATTGTTTTTTGTCGGAACGTGATTATTTATTTTGATGACGATATGAAACGCCGAGTCATTAACGCCTATTATGACAATCTTGAGCCGGGCGGGGTGCTGTTGATAGGCCATTCCGAATCACTGCACAACATAAGCAGGGCCTTTCAGCTTGAGCAGCACAGAGGAACCATAGTGTACAGAAAAACTTAGTCTGAATCCCTGGCATGATTACGGCGGAATTCACACTTTTGGAATGCGGGGAAAATTATGAGCAAACATATTCTTGTTGTAGACGATTCAAAAACCATACGTAACCTTGTCACTTTTGTTCTCAAGGCCGAAGGGTTCAAAGTCAGCATGGCCGAGGACGGTTTGGACGCCATAGAAAAACTTACCATCATCGAACCTGTTGATTTGATCCTCTCGGATGTCAATATGCCTCGCATGGACGGCTTCACCTTCATCAAAACCCTCCGCCAGCAGGACGTTTACAAGGATATTCCCATTATCATTCTCTCCACCGAGGGACAGGAGCAGGACATTCAGAAGGGCATAAGCCTTGGGGCCAACCTGTATATGGTGAAGCCGGCCCAACCGGAAAAAATGGTTCGTAATATAAAGATGATTCTTGGCTGACCGATAAGGAGAGCAATGCCAGCATTCGGAATAAGCACGCTCTTTCACCATAGAAGGTACGGATATGAGCCAGGAATTTTTCGATCCGGAACTTTTTGCGGATTTTATAGCTGAAGCGAAGGAACATCTTGAAACCATCGAGCCGAATTTGTTGGAACTTGAAAAAGCTCCGACGAATCTGGCTCTGCTCAATGATATTTTCCGCCCCATGCATTCGCTCAAGGGGGCATCCGGTTTTTTGGGCTTAAACCGTATCAACCAGCTCGCTCATAAATCCGAAAATATTCTCGATGAGCTTCGCAAGGGAAGCATGGTGGTGACTTCCGAAATTATGGACGTCATTCTTGCCTCTACCGACGCCCTGCGGCAGATGATCGACAATCTGGAAGCCAGCAATGCGGAAGGCGATGTGGAAACGGAACACATTATAGCCCAGATTGACGCCATTATGGCGGGGGAAAACGCCCCTGCCGCTTCTCCTCCATCCGCTTCTCCGCCACCCGTCGCCGAAGCGCCGGCAGAAGCCACGGCCGCCGGGAAAAGTGAAATCGAAACGCCGGAGCCTCCCGGCGATGACGCCGCCGGACGGGGAGCGTCTTCAAATGCGGACGATGATGCAGGTGGAATAAGCACAAAGGAATGGATAGCCTCTTTGCCTCCGCATGAGCCGTATGCTCTGGCCGCTTTCGGCGAAGGACACCTGAAGGATTTTATAGACGAATCTTCCGATATTATAGGCAGCCTCAACGACGGCCTGCTGAAACTGGAAGAAAATCCCACAGGGCAAGATGAGCTCGTCCATGATATTTTTCGTTTTTTCCACAATATGAAGGGCAATAGCGGCATTATCGGCTATAATGAGTTGAATGCGCTGACCCACGAGGCTGAAACGCTTCTGAACAACGTGCGCCAGGGCAAGATTGAAGCCAGTCATGAATTGATCGATCTTTTGCTCCTGGTTGTGGACACGCTGGAAGCCCTGGTGCAGCATATTGATATTTCCGGGGGCGTGGCGAGTCCTTTTGACACGACTTCGATTATCAAGCAGTTGCAGGAGGTTCTTAACGGTGGCCCCATCGCCCTGCCGCCAGAACTTGTGCAGGCCCAGCGCGGCCGCGGCCAGGGGGCGAAAGCCGCCGGGGCGGAGGTTGGGGAGACGGCCGAAGATGCAACGGACAAGAAAGACGCCCCATCTTCCGGCGCGCCCGTTGCTCCGGTTATTATCCCCGCCGGAACCGAGGGGGACGATGTTGACGTGTTCCGCGTGACGGTGCGCCAGCAAATGGAAATCATTCGCGCCGCCCTGGAAACACTGAAGCAGGACGGCGCCCACAAGGACTCCATTGACGCGCTCTATCGTTGTCTTGTCGCCGTCAAGAATGCCTGCGCCTTTGTCGGGCAGACAGAAATAAAGACCTACGCCGAACGTACTGCGGGGATAGTCGATCAGGGCCGCAAAAGCGACATTGATTTCGGCATGATGGTAGACCTGTTGTCGCAGGAAACGGGCATCATTGACGACATGGTGCAAAAGGCCCTGACGGAAGGTAAAATCGGCGCAAAAGCTCATGCGGCTGAAGCTGCTGCCGAAGTCACGGCCGCCCCTGCGGCTCCTGGGCAGGCACAGGCGAAGCCTGGCGCTGAGGGCGAGGCGGCTGGCGTTTCAGGTGAGCAGGCGGGGCGGCATGAGCCGCCGGCAAAAGCCGCTGCCCCCGCCACTCCGGACGCGGGCAGGGCAAAGGCGGCCACGCCGAAAGCCGCGCCGCCACAGGCCAACGCGGCCGCGCAGGACGCTCACAAAAGCTCTTCCACCATACGGGTGGATCATGAACGGCTTGACCATCTCATGAACCTCATCGGCGAGCTTATTATCAACAGAAACCGTTATACCCTGATTGCGCGTTCTTTGGAGGGCGATCGCGATGTCGATATCGCGCAGGTGGCCCAAAGTCTTTCCGAGACGACCTATGCCATGGCGCGTATCTCCGACGATTTGCAGGACACCATAATGAAAGTCCGCATGGTGCCGGTGTCCTCGGTTTTTTCGCGCTTCCCGCGTCTTGTGCGCGATCTCTCCCGCAAGAGCGGTAAAGAGGTTGATTTGATTATGGAAGGCGAGGAAACCGAACTTGACAAAAGCGTGGTGGAAGTGATCGGCGATCCGCTCGTCCATTTGATACGCAATTCGGTGGATCACGGGGTTGAACCGGAGGACGTGCGCATTGCCGCGGGTAAATCTCCAAAAGGCAAAGTGACGTTACGGGCCTTTCACAAGGGCAATTCCGTGGCCATTGAAATTGAGGATGACGGCAAGGGCATTGATCCGGAAAAGATGCGCGAAGTCGCGGTACGCAAGGGAGTTATCACGGCGGAAGAGGCCGCGCAGTTGGACGACCGCGAGGCCGTTGAACTGATTTTCGCACCGGGTTTTTCCTCCGCCGAAAAAATTACCGACATTTCCGGTCGCGGTGTCGGCATGGATGTTGTGCGCACCAATATAAAAAATCTCAAGGGCAGTGTGAGCACCTATTCCGAGGTGGGCAAAGGAACCCGTTTTACCTTGAGTCTGCCGCTGACGTTGGCTATCATTGACGCTTTGATGGTGAATGTCGCTGGTCAGATGTACGCTATTCCGCTGGATGCGGTTTCGGAAACGACAAAAATCGAGGCGGAGCGGCTGACGGACCTCAAAGGGCGCAAGGCTGTTACCTTGCGGGGGGAAGTGCTCGGCATTGTGGAGTTTTCCGAGATGCTCGGCCTGCCGAAGGCGGCGGCTTTGCCCGAGGTGCTTTCCGTCGTCGTTATCCACGACAACGAACGCAGGCTTGGTCTTGTGGTTGACCGCCTGCTCGAACGTCAGGAAATCGTCATCAAGCCCCTGGGAGCATACCTGGGAGACCTGAAAGGCATATCCGGAGCCACGATCATGGGTGACGGCTCTGTGATATTGATTCTGGATCCGCACGAAATTTACCTTATGGCGACCTCCAAGGCCGCCAGCATATCGGGCTCCGACAGCGCGAAGCAGCAGGGCGTCAAGTAAGGGCGGCGGCGATGCTCCGTCTCGCCGCCGGAGCGATTTAGAGCGGTTCAACATTGAAAATGTTCCAACTTTTCACGCCAAAGGCTCTCGTTGCCGGGGGCCTTTGGCGTGTGTCTTTTTCGGCGGTGGGCTTCAATCGGTTACAGTTCGCAACCGCCTTTCCCGGATGGCGAGAACGAAAATAATCCGCGCATCCGGGAGTCGGCGGGCCTATGCTCCGGCCAGGGCGTTCATCTCCACGCTGGCGATGACGCCGCCGTAGTCGGGGTCCGTTCCCACATAGGTGTAGTGGGCGCGGTCGCCGACGTTGCCGTCATGGCGCCAGTCGCCGCCCATGTCGATCTTGCCGGCCCCGTTGATATTGATGCCTATGTCCGCCAGGCCGCCGATATTGGAGAAATCCCCGCCGCCCACGAGGATTTCCATATTCTGGACTGTCCCGGCGGAGAGCAGATCCTCCAGGGAGTCGAAGTCTCCGCCGAAGGAATCCAGGAACAGGGCGTCAACCCCCGCGCCGCCGTCGATGGTGACGCCGTTGCCGGAAATTGATCCGCCCACGCGCGTGATGTCGTTGCCGTCTCCGGCGTCGATGGTGATAAGGGAAGAGGAGGAAGTGGCGACGTCTCCTCCGATGTGAATTGTGTCGTTGCCGTCTCCGCCGTCGATGGTGACGAGGGTGGCGGCGGAGGATGCGGTGACGTTTCCGATGCGAATCTCGTCGTCGCCCGCGCCGCCGTCGATGGTGATGAGAGAATTGGAGGCGTACGCCGCGACGGTGACGTTTCCGATGTGAATCTTGTCGTCGCCGTCTCCGCCGTCGATGGCGACGAAACCGCCGTAAGACGTGACCCTCCCGATGTTGATCTCGTCGTGGCCCGCGCCGCCGTCGATGGCGACGGAACTGGGATAGCCGGAGGCGGAGACGGAGCTGATGTTGATTTTGTCGTGGCCCGCGCCGCCGTCGATGGCAACGGAACTGGAACTGCCGTCGGAGAGGGACGAGTGGGACTCAATGGACCCTGTGATGTTAATTTCGTCGTCGCCGTCGCCGGCGTTGATGGAGATGGAAGAGAGACTGCCTAAGCGGCCCCAGGAGTCGATGGTTCCGATGTGAATCTTGTCGTCGCCCGCGCCGCCGTCGATGACGATGGAACTGGAAGCGCCGCCGGCAACGCCGGAGTCGATGCCCTGGATGTGAATTTCATCGTCGCCGTCGCCGCCGCTGATGGTAACGGGACTGTCGGGGCCGACGCCGATGTATCCCGCGATGTGAATCTTGTCGTCGCCGTCTCCGCCGTCGATGGCGACGAAACCGCCGTAAGACGAGACCCTCCCGATGTTGATCTCGTCGTCGCCCGCGCCGCCGCTGATACGGATGTCGCCGCCGTCCGCCTGGACGTCTCCTCCGATGAGAATTGTGTCGTCGCCCGCGCCGCCGCTGATACGGATGTCGCCGCCGTCCGCCTGGACGTCTCCTCCGATGTGAATTGTGTCGTCGCCGTCTCCGCCGTTGATGGCGACGTCGCCGTTTGCGCCGACGCCGACGGCGACGGCTCCTTCGATGTTAATCTTGTCGTCGCCCTTTCCGGCGTTGATGGCGACGTCGCCGTTTGCGCCGACGCCGACGAATCCTTCGATGTTAATCTCGTCGTGGCCGTCTCCTGTGTTGATGATGGTGGCGCCGCCGGAGGCGGAGTGTCCCGTGAGATGAATCTTGTCGTCTTTGCCGCCGGAGGTGATGTTGTAGCCTTCTCCGCCGCTAAGGCTCTTGCCGTCATGGGTTTCGCCCTGAATGGCGTTGGCGAGGTACCAGGCGTCGTCGCCGTGCTGGCTCTGAAAGGTATGGCTGTTAAAATCATTGGAGTTTTGCGGCACATAAACCTGGACGGTATGCTCTTGGCCGTCATTGCCCATGACCCTGTAATAGCCCTCCAGGGGAGAAGACAGGCAGGCCAGAACGCCCTGCAAGGTGAGGGTGAAGACCAGTTCGCCGTTGCCGTTCACCTCCGCCTCCAGGTAGTCTTCCATATTTTCGGTTCCGAAGGCGGCCCAGCCTATGGGCGTGATGGCGTTGCCCCCCTGGCCGACGCGGCCTATGGCCACATGTTCGCCTTCCTCGGCGTTGAGGGAATGCAGCACGGCGCGGACGTCGTAGGCGTTGGCCGACGGTCGCGGAGGCGGCGGAGGCTCGACGGGGGGGGGCGTCGCCGGCGGGGGCGTGACGACAGGGGGCAATGTCCGTGAGTGGGCCTCCCCCTCTTCTTGCGTCCGGGCCGGGGAGAAGGCCAAGGGTTCCAGGGCCGCCAGCCCGTCGGGGTTGTTGATGTTGAAGTTTTCGTCCAGATTGCCCAGACGCCCGACGCCGGCCATGAGGTCGCCGTCGGCGAAGCTGGAATAGCGCCCGCCGCGTTCGCTGACGCCCAGTCCTGCGGCCGGGGCTATGTCGGGAGCGAAGGATTCGAAGAATTCCATGCCCGCCACAAGGCGGTCATCAACCTGAAATTCGGGGAGATTTTCCTTGGAGTATTCGAGGTAGAAGTTTTCCACTTCCACCACCGCGCCGTCCTCAAATTTGAAGACGAGGTTGTCGCCGGCGCGGTCGATTTCAGTCTGGCCTGCTGAAAAGTTCAGTATTATCTTATAGTTATCTGGGGGGGGGGGATGCGCATTGTCTGGCCCTGTGGCGGCCTGTCGAGGATGAGCTCAGCCATATCTTCCTCCTGCTTCATTATTCGGGGCATATGAATGTTTGTTCACATGCCGCTGGAAAAATTTTTTGTCTCCAGGCCCTGTCGCGCATGGGCCATGACATGAGCCGATGGCCTGCGCATGAAGCCCGCTCTCCGGTTGAGGCCGGTTGAGAGAGTGGCTTCATCGTTACACCCGTTATACGAAGGCGTCAACAAAAATCCGGGAAGGGGAAATTTTGGGCTGCCTGAATGCGGGTGAGAACGCCGGAAAAGTTGCCGCCAGATGAACAGGCCCGGAGATGACCGCCAGAGCCACGATGCCGTCAGGCAAGGATTGGTGAAAATGCCGCTTGACCTCAGGGCGGGGCCAAATATGCTCTATTGGCGGATGATCTGTTTTTCCAGCAGTATCTCCGCCATCCCGGCGCATTGAAAGATATCGAGGCCTATGGTGTCCGCTATGTCCAGCAGCGGCGTCCGGCCGTCTATATAGGCGAGCATGTTCATCATGTTCGTGGTATATCCGTTTGTGCTCTCCACGCGACTCAAGGTTGAATACAGCCCCCGTTTCCCCATCTGCGGCTCGCACAGTATTTCCGAGGCATAGACGTTGTTTGCCTCCAGAGCCTCCAGACATCGCCGTATAAGAATGTAGCCGCCCTGAAGGCCCTTTTCGGTGACAACGTCAAAATTGTCCAGCGACGTGTGATATTCGGGATAAGAGCCGTACTTTGTCCGCATGACGGAGCAAAACGGCAGATCAATGCCGGGTGCGCAGTACTGTCGTTCATCGCTCTGTCTGTCCAGAAAAGTATAGCTGATAAAATCAGGGTGGAAATGCTTCAATACGTGCAGCGCGGCCCGGTCGGCAAGGGTGCTTCCTTTGCGGCTGGGGAGATAGGACCAAGCCCGGTCGTCTCCCATACAGGTCAGATTGAAGCCGGCGATGACGCGTTCTTTCAGAGTGTCCACATTGCGGCTGAGATACGTTATCGCCCCGATGGTTTCCGGCCCGTAAACAATGCGGTATGAGAATCTTCGCGGCTTCGAAAGCAGCCATTGGGCGATTTCCGTCATGACCACCGGGCCGGAGAGTTCATTGTTGGCCATGGAAGGATGGCAGATATAGGTGCTGAGGAATATCTCCTGCCGCTCTTTTCCCGGAATCAGCAGCTCTCCGTAAGTCAGGCTGCCCGGCGCGAGAGTCGCGTCAATTTTGGCGTGATACAGGCCGGGTTTGAGCTTTTCGCGTTGTTTGTGGGCGAGACAGAAGCCCCAGCGCCGGGCGTAGTAGGACGTCACATAAGGAACGGCTTCGGGCATGTCGGGACGGGAATGCAGATGAGCCTGGAGTTCCTCAAGGGAAAGAACACGATCGGTGGGTTCGGAATAGCCTACGACGTGCAGATTGCTGTCGGCGAAGTCGGCTATGATTTCACCGTCGGGGCCGGTGAGCCGGGCGCCGCGGATATTCCATTCATCGGGCACTGTCCAGTCAAAAACCCGCGTTCCTGAAGGAATTTCGTGAATAGTCAGCGCGGAGAGGCGTTCCCGCAGCACGGCAAGGGTCTCCCTGACGCCGTCGCCGGTGATGCTGCGGCAGATGGGAAACAGTCTTTTCAGCAGGTCAATCATGCGTCTTCGCTACACTCAAGGACTTCCGGCACACGGCGGTCGCGGGGAAAACCCATACAGGCATACTTATTGCTTTGCATTATGGAGCGATATGAACCCCAATAGCAGGAAGCCCCATGTTTGGCAAGCAGGCAGACCCGAGCAGAACGGAAGAAGCCACTCCGAAGCGTCGCGATAAACACCGCGGGGAAGGCAATGTTCCCAAGGCGCAGGAGCTTGGCAAGGCCGTCAGCCTTGTTGGCGGCCTTATTGCGCTTTATGCCTGGATTGGACAGATGTCGGAGGAGATCAAAAATATTTTTCGTTACTTCCTCGCCCATGCTTGGGAATTTGAGGCCAATGCCCAAAACGTGTATGCCCTGGGAATCGAAATTGCCGTCAATCTCGCAAAGATGTTGCTGCCCATCTTGCTCTTTTTGGGTTTTTTGGCCGCGCTGGCGCAGCGCCTCCAGGTGGGCAAACTCTGGACAACAAAAATTTTCAAATTCAAATGGGGAAGATTCAATATTCTCAAGGGATTGAAACAGATGTTTTTCTCCCCGCAGACAATATTGCGTACGCTGAAGAGCCTGTTTTTTTCCCTTATCCTCTGCTTGATTCCCGGATACATGATTTACAGGGAATATCAAAATTTTTTGCCCATGTATTACGCCAGCGCTGAAGGCGTCGGCATATATATGCTGGAAACGGCCCTGCGTCTGACTCTGTTCGCCCTTTTGCCGATTGTCGCCATAGCTGTTTTTGATGTCTGGCAGTCCCGCTATGCCTATAGCGAAAGCATCAAAATGACCAAGGATGAAGTCAAGGACGAGCGCAAGCAGTCCGAAGGCGATCCGCTCATCAAAAGCAAGCAGCGCCAGAAAATGATGCAGGTTATGAGCAAGCGCATGCTGCGCGATGTTCCCAAGGCCGATGTGGTGATCACAAACCCGACGCATATCGCCGTTGCTTTGCGTTACAACAGCGGCGAAGCGCCTGCTCCTGTGGTGCTTGCCAAGGGCGTGGACCATCTTGCGGAAAAAATCAAGGAAGTTGCCCGGGAGCACAAGATTCCCATTCGGGAAAACGTGCCTTTGGCACGGGCTTTGTATAAAGCTGTGGACATAGGCGAGATGATTCCCGAGGAACTCTACAAGGCTGTGGCGGCGGTGCTTGCAAGTGTCTGGAAACTCAAGCCGAATATAAGGCGGATGTGATGGCGCTCCGCCGTTTTGATAAAAATTTTTGTGAGGTGTCAGAAAAATGGCGTCAGTAACTCTTCCGCAATTGGACTACAGCCGGTTCTCCAAACATGGAGACATCGCGCTGGCCGTCGGTGTGGTGGTCATTCTCTTTGTCATGCTGATCCCCCTGCCGACTTTTTTTCTGGACATCATGCTCTGCGTGAGCATCTCCATTTCGCTCCTTGTGCTCGTCACCACCATGTTTATGACATCCCCTCTTGAGTTCAGCATCTTCCCCTCGCTTCTCCTGGTCACAACGCTGCTCAGGCTTGCGCTCAACGTGGCCTCCACGCGTCTTATCCTGCTCAACGGCGATATGGGCGTGGACGCGGCGGGCAATGTCATCCGGGCCTTCGGGGAATTCGTCGTCGGCGGCAGTTATGTTGTCGGCGGCGTCATTTTTATGATTCTTTTTATTCTGAACAAGGTCGTCATCACCTCGGGCACGTCGCGCATCGCGGAAGTGGCGGCGCGTTTCACCCTGGACGCCATGCCCGGTAAACAGATGGCCATTGAGGCGGATTTGAATGCCGGGCTTATTGATGAGGAAGAAGCCAACGCCCGCCGCCAGGGGCTGCGCAAGGAAGCCGATTTTTACGGAGCGATGGACGGCGCGTGCAAATTCGTGGCCGGCGACGTCAACGCCGGCATGTTGATCACCCTGGTCAACCTTGTGGGCGGGATCATCATCGGAGTCGCGCAGAAGGACATGGATTGGAATATGGCCCTGACGACGTATTCCCTGCTGACCATCGGCGATGGCCTGGTTTCCACCATTCCCTCGATTATTGTGTCCACGGGCACGGGTTTGCTGGTTTCGCGCGCCGCCTCGGAAGCCAAAATGGGCGAGGAATTTCTCGCCCAGCTCACTTTCAACAGCCGCGCGCTTCAACTCGTCTCCGGCGTACTTTTGCTTTTTGCCCTGACTCCCGGCCTTCCCGCGATTCCGTTTCTCGTGCTTTCGGGGGGCCTTATGTTGGCGGCGCGTCTGGCCGCGAGCGACGACGAAAACCAGAAGGCGGCTTCGGCCAAAAAAGCCAAAAGCAAGGCCGGGACAACGGCCGACACGCCGGAGGAGGTTCAGGCCCTTCTGCCCCTTGACGCCCTCGAACTGGAACTTGGCTACGGGCTTATCCCTCTCGTTGATGAGGAGCAAAGCGGCAATCTGCTGGCGCGCATACGTTCCATCCGGCGGCAGTTCGCCCTGGATATGGGAGTGGTTGTGCCCTCCCTCCACCTGCGCGACAATCTGCAATTGAAGCCCGGCCAGTACGCGCTTTTGATCAAGGGCAACCAGGTCGCTTCGGCGGAAATCCTGGTGGACCATTTTCTGGCCATGGATCCCGGCAATGTGACGACGCGGATTTCAGGCGTTGAAACCCGTGAACCCGCATTCAACCTGCCGGCGATCTGGATTCCGGACAGCAGGCGCGAGGAGGCCATGCTGGCCGGCTATACTGTGGTGGATCCCGCAACGGTTATCGCCACGCACCTCACGGAAGTTTTCAAGCGGCATTTGTCCGATTTCCTGGATCGCCAAGCCGTTCAAGGTCTGTTGGACACCCTTGCCAAACATTCGCCCAAGGCTGTTGAGGATCTTGTGCCGGGCGTCATCTCCCTTGGCGCCGTGCAAAAGGTGCTTCAATTCCTGGTGCGTGAAAATGTGAGCATACGCGATATGCTCACCATTATGGAGACGCTGGCCGACGTCGCTCCCGGCGTCAAAAATCCCGACATGCTGGCCGAATACGTGCGGGAAAAACTTTCGCGTTCCATTATCCGGCCTTATCTGGACAGCCAGGGCACCCTGCCGGTGCTGACGCTGAACGCCAATGCCGAGCGCATGATACAGGAAGGCATCCGCCAGACGGACAATGGCGCGCCCTTTCTTTCGCTCAATCCGGCTGCGGCGCAGCGCTTGGTGCAGAATGTCGGCAGCGCCGTCGAAAGCGCCGTCAATACCGACGGGCAGCCCGTGCTGCTGGCAAATCCCTTGCTGCGGCCGCATCTGGCGCAACTGATCGTCCGTTTTCTCCCCACAGTCGCCGTGATTTCGCAGGCGGAAATTCCTCCCGACATACGCTTGCAGGCTGTGGGTACCATTGGCGTTGATTAAAAAATTTGGCCCTGATTTTGCATAAATATTTTGCCGTTCACGAGACGGCATAAAATGCGCAAAGGACGGCTTGCTCCGTCACGAGGCAAAGGAAAGGCTCATGCAGGTCAAAACATTCACCGGCGGAACTTCACAGGAAATACTGGCCAGAATAAAAGCGGAAATGGGGCCGGACGCCGTTATTTTGAGCAATCGCACCTACAGCGAAAACGGCGCCGTCATTCATGAGATTGCCGCCGGCATCGACAGGGACGCGTCTGAAAATGCGGTTCGGGACAAGGGAAGCCCTGGCCTGAGTGAATGGCAGAAGGAATGGCTGCAGATTAAAAATCAGATTTTCGCCTTGATGAAGCCAGCTATACAGCTTGAGCGGCTGACGCCGCGTCAGCGCGTCGCCCTGGAATATTTGCAGCGGGAGGGCGCTTCAGACGCGGTTATCGTGGAGTTGTACAACCGTTTGCTGGCCGCATCCGGCGCATCTGTGCTGGAATGCCTGTATGCCATGGTGGCGGTTAAAGCATGGGGAAGCGCCCATTGGCGGCAGCGCATGCATATTGTCACCGGCCCCTTTGGCAGCGGAAAAACGACAACTGCCCTCCGTTTTGCCCTGCATCTGCGCAAAGAAGAACCGGATGCCCGTATCGCCTTTATCAATGCGGATTGTTTGCGCGGCAACGGCAGACTTGTTCTGCGCCATTGGGCCGAACTTTCCAACTTTGCTTATATCGAAGCTCCTGACGGGCCTTCCATGGAGCGGGCGATTGCCGCCTGCAAGGAAATGAGCGCTGTTTTTATTGACGCGCCCGGTTTGTCCGGTGAACGAAATTTTGCGAAATGGCGGGAAGAGATGGGCCTTGTTGCTGAGGACATCGCCGCGCATGTGACGCTTTCCCCATTTTTTGACGCCACCCAGAACAAGGCCTTTTTGCAGCGTTATAAAAGTGACGGCCCGTCCGGCATTGTCTGGACAAAGCTGGATGAGGCCGAGTGTTTCGGCAATATTGTCAATATGGCTTGCGCGGGCGGCATGCCCATAACGGCGCTTTCCTTTGGTGCGCAACTCAAGGAAAGTCTCGTGCCCGCCACAGAGGCACTGATCTGGCGTTTGATTTTCAAACGGCAGATTCCCGGCCAAACAGCGCAGTAAAACTATTGGGAGAGAACAAATGAACGGCGCGTTTCCCCTGGTATTTTCCGTTACTTCCGGCAAAGGCGGTGTCGGTAAGACGAATATTTCCGTCAATCTGGCGGTTTGCCTGGCAAGGCTCGGCAAGCGCGTTGTTCTGCTGGACGCCGACCTAGGCTTGGCCAACGTGGATGTGCTGCTGGGCCTTACCCCGTCAAAAAATATTTTTCATCTGCTGGAGGGGGAAGCGCCGCTGCACGAGGTGCTTTTCCCGACGCCCTACGGTTTTTCCATTCTTCCGGCCTCATCCGGCATGGCCGAATTGTGCGCTCTTTCCAGGGGGCAGAAATTTGAACTTCTGGATGCGCTGGACGAAATGGGCAATGACATTGACTGTCTTATAGTGGATACCGGCGCCGGCATCGGCGACAACGTGCTGTATTTTAACCAGGCCGTACAAAGAAGACTTGTCGTCTTGACGCCTGAGCCGACGTCGCTTACCGACGGCTACGCCCTCATCAAATCGCTCAAGCAGAATCATGCCGTCGAGCAGTTTGACGTTTGCATCAACATGTCTTCAGACGTGAAAACAGCCAAGGATGTGTTCACGCGGCTTTACAACGCCTGCGATCATTTTTTGAGCGGCATTTCCCTGGACATTGCCGGCATTATACCGCGCGATCCCGAAGTCCGCAGGGCTGTGGTGCGCCAGATGCCCTTTACTGTCGACAATGGGCAGACCCCGGCCGCCAAGGCTGTGGCGGCCCTGGCGAAGACCGTTTCGGATTGGGAGATTCCGGCCAATCAGGACGGTAACATCAAGATATTCTGGAAAAAATTTCTCGGATTGGGATAGCGTTGCGGCATAGCGATCCGCGGACATCCCATTCGGATACTGTCGCGGCCGGGCTGGCGGGCCAGGGCTGAGCGGCGGACACATAAGGGAGAAGAGGCAAAATCGGAAGGGTAGTTGTATGAAAACCTGCACAGAGCAGGCGCAGCGGGAGTATCCGTGGGATGCGCTGGAAACCGGCATGACCGTATGGGAGGATTTTCCTCCGGCGGAGCAGGAGGCCGTTGTACGGCACTACGCGCCGAAAATCCGCTTTCTCGCATTGCGGCTCAAGGCGAAACTGCCTCGTAGCGTGGAATTGGGGGAACTCATCAGTTCCGGTACGCTGGGGCTTATGGAAGCGTTGGGGAAATTCAAGGCCCAGTTGGGCATACGTTTTGAAACGTATGCCGAAAGTCGTATCCGGGGGGCCATGCTGGATGAACTGCGCCGCCTTGATTGGTTTCCGCGTTCTTTGCGCCAGCGCATCCGCGCGCTGGATGAGGCCATGCGCCAGATTGAGCATGAACACGGCCGACAGGCCACAGAGGAAGAATTGCATGACCTGACGGGGCTTGACGTCCGCGACATACGCCAGGGGCTGGAGGCGCTGCAGAATCAGCTCTGGCTTTCCCTTGACGCCATCCAGGATACGGTTTCGGGCGAGATCCAGGAAAGCGGCGGCGAGCCGTACAGCGTGACCGCGTCCCGGGAGCTTGTCGAAAAAGTTGCCTCACTCATTGACAGATTGACACCAAGGGAGAAAATGGTACTCTCCTTATATTATACCGACGAATTGACCATGCGTGAGACCGCCGAAATTTTGGGCATCACAGAGGGTCGCGTTTCCCAATTGCATACACAGGCCCTGAATCGTCTGCGCAAAGAATTTGTCAGCCGTTACGGTTATATTGATGAAAGTTTTGTAACAAATGTATGTTAAGGAGATGCCGACATGCCCTTTAATCCCAATATGCGTGTTCTTGTTGTGGATGATTTTTCCACAATGCGGCGCATTGTCCGTAACATTCTGCGTCAGTTGGGTTTCAACAACGTTGTTGAGGCGGATGACGGCACAACGGCGTGGGAGACTCTCAACCGCGAGAAGATAGATTTTATCGTCTCTGACTGGAATATGCCCCAGATGACGGGCATTGAGCTTTTG
This sequence comes from Desulfovibrio sp., assembly GCA_031280915.1. Lineage (GTDB taxonomy): Bacteria > Desulfobacterota > Desulfovibrionia > Desulfovibrionales > Desulfovibrionaceae > Desulfovibrio. Next base: position 121,823 of record JAITGC010000078.1, read on the forward strand.
CGCAAGGTGCGGGCGAGCGAGCAGTTCGCCAATACCCCCTTTCTTATGGTTACCGCCGAGGCTCAGCAGGAAAATATCCTTGAGGCCGTGCAGGCCAAGGTGTCCAATTATATCGTCAAGCCCTTTACCGCTGATACCATGAAACAGAAGATTGACAAGATATTCCCGTAAGCCTGTTTCCCCGCTGAAATCTGGAGCAAGATGTGGCAGACGAAACCGCAGTCAAAGAAGCTCCGGCGGCTGATGAAGTACAGGTCGCGGAGCGCGCGGCCCTGATAGAGAAAAAAGTTCAGCTTGATCTTGACGACGCCCCCTTTTTGCAGGAGGAGTCAAAAAACGTTCCGGCAGCGCGGGAGGAAGGCGCCACGAAGCCGGCCGCGTCCGGCGAAACAGCGGAAGCGGCTGCCCCGAAGCAGGGAATGGGCCGGAAAAAGCTCATTATTTTGGCGGCTGGCGCGATTTTTTTGCTTTTGGCGGCTTTGGCCGTCGTATGGTGGTTTTTTCTGCGCCGGCCTCCCCCTCCTCCGGTCGAGGCCGCCAAGCCCGAGGTCATCGTTGTCCCCTCAAAACCAGCGACACAGGCCGCGCCGGATTATACCAAGGAATTTTCGTCTTTTCTCGTATATCACCCTGATGACAAGGGGAAAGGACGCTTTCTCGTCTGCAAATTCACCACTCTGACCAAGGCTCAGGGTTTGAGTCGTGAGATGGATCAGAAAATGCTTCCTCTGCGGGATGCCCTTTATTACTATCTCAACAGTAAATCACCTGAATATTTGATAAACTCCAAAAATATTCCTGCCATCAAAAAGGATTTGACGGCTGTCATCAATAACTACCTTGTGCAAGGACAAGTTGAGGATATATTGTTTGAAAGCTATCTGAGCGAATGATTCCACAGGCGGGCATTGACTGACGCCGTGTTCGCAAATACAGTGGAGGCAGACGGCTGTTTCGTGACCGGCGCGTAGCGGGGGAATTATTGTGAGTATGGACGCCACCATGGCTGTGCTCTATGCCCAGACGGCCCTGGCCGCGCCTTTCGCCAATTCCGCTGCGGTGGCGCCGCAGGCGGCCCTTGCGATGTCGCGGGTGCTTGCCGCTGAAATGGCCAAGCAAGAGCGGCAGCATGTTGAAAAATCAGAAAAAACGGATGGGGCCACAGTTTCCGATGGGGGCGGAGAAAGACGGCCGCCTCTGTTTGGCAGCCGTCGGGCTGGGCGCGTACGGCGCGACGCTGAGATCGACGAAGACCAGCGGGGGGCCGCCTTGTCGCCCTTGGTGGGAAACCTTTTGAACATAAAAATATGATCCGGTGTGCGCGTTAACCCATGACAGAAACAATTTCCCTTATTGCCATCGGCCTTCTCGTTCTGTTTGAGCTTGTTGTATTGACGGGAATTTTCTTTTTTTTCACAAGATTCCGTCGCTCTGAAGCCCTTCTCACCACGCTTCAGGGCAATCAGGACGCCCTGCTTGCCCGCATAGAAATGAATGCCCGCCTGGAGCGTGAAATCGTGGCGAGTTTCGCCCAGCGGCAGGCGGAATTGCGTAATCTTGACGAAAAACTGGAGGAAAGGGCCAAGGAGCTTCGTCGCCTTCTGCAACAGGCGGAGGAAATACGCCGTTCCCCCCAGTTCTTGCGTGAGATTATTTTGAATGGCCGCCGGAAGGGGCTTTCCAGCCAGCAGATTGCCAAAAACGCCGGCCTCGGCGTGGATGAGGTGGAACTTATCCTTACTCAATCAGCGGGCGATGAGTGAAGGCGGCATGTCAAAAATCCGCATCGGGCTTGATGTCGGCTCAACCACCGTCAAGGCTGTAGTCCTTGAGGCTGACGATACCGTTCTTTTCAAAAAATATCAGCGTCATTTTTCTGAAGCGCGCGCGAGCGCGGCGTCAATGCTGCTCGAAATCGCGACGCTTTTTCCGGAGCGCCCGTGGAGCATGAGCGCCAGTGGTTCCGGAGCCATTTCCCTGGCGGCGGAACTTGATATTCCCTTCACGCAGGAAGTGCTCGCTTCAGGTATTTGCATCCGCAAGTTCATACCGGATGCCGACGTCATCATTGAACTCGGCGGGGAGGACGCCAAGCTTACCTTTTTAACCGGCGGGCTGGATCAGCGTATGAACGAAACGTGCGCCGGCGGCACGGGCGCGTTTATCGACCAGATGGCCGCCTTTCTGCAAACCGACACTGCCGGGCTTGACGAACTCGCCTTGCGGCACAGCGCCATTTATCCCATCGCTTCCCGTTGCGGCGTTTTCGCGAAATCGGATATTCTGCCGCTGCTTAATGAGGGCTGCTCCCGGGAAGACATTGCCGCTTCGATAATGCAAGCTGTGGTTATACAGACGATAAGCGGTTTGGCCCGGGGCAGGAACATCAGGGGCAAAGTGGTTTTTCTCGGGGGGCCGCTGGCCTTTCTGCGCTCTTTGCGCGACGGTTTTGAGGCTACTCTGAAAGAAGTATCATGTTTTGTCCTGCCCGAAAACGCGCAGTATTTTGTAGCCATGGGCGCGGCCCTGCACGCCGCGGAAGGTCGTACGCGGACGTCGTCTCTTCGGGAACTGGCCGTCCTTCTCGAAAAGCCTGCCGCCAACAGCGACGAGCGGCCTTTGCTTCCTCTTTTCGCTTCCGGAGCCGAATATAAAGCCTTTGTACGGCGGCATAAATGTGAAGATGTGGCTCGCGCCTCCCTGGAAGATTGCGTGGGGGATGCCTGGCTGGGCTTTGACAGCGGATCGACGACCATCAAGGCGGTGTTGATAGACGCCGCGGGGCGTCTTGTCTATTCCTGGTACGGCGCCAACAAGGGCGAGCCTCTTGCGGCCGCCGTGCAGATACTGAAGGATATTCACCTTCGCAAAAACAGGGAACTCGTCATTCGCGCGGCGGCTGTCACCGGATACGGCAGCGCCCTGTTGCGCGAGGCTCTGAGGGTGGATATTGATGAAGTGGAAACTGTTGCCCACTATGCGGCGGCGCGTTTTTTTAACCCGGACGCGAGTTTCGTTTTGGATATAGGCGGTCAGGACATCAAGTGTATGCGCATCAAGGACGGGGTCATCACGCGCATACAACTCAATGAGGCCTGTTCGGCGGGGTGTGGCTCATTTATAGAGAATTTCGCGGATTCCCTGCAAATGCCGCTGGCGCGTTTTGTGCGGGCGGCCTTGAAGGCGCGCAAACCGGTGGATCTCGGCACGCGGTGCACGGTATTCATGAATTCGAAAGTCAAGCAGGCTCAAAAGGAAGGAGCCGATGTGGGGGATATAGCCGCCGGCCTGTCCTATGCCGTTGTGCGCAACGCCTGTTACAAGGTGGTGAAAATCAACCATGTTGATGAATTGGGGGAGCATGTGGTGGCCCAGGGAGGGGCTTTTGCCAATGACGCGCTCTTGCGTGCCCTTGAGCTGCAGCTTGGCCGCAATGTCACGCGTCCGGCCATCGCCGGGCTTATGGGCGCTTTCGGCGCGGCGCTTATCGCGCGCGAACGCGGCCCGGCCGCGGAGAAAACGCGTCTTTTGGATATTGAGGAAACCAGGTCGTTTTTTATGCGCACGCGTCATGCGCGCTGCCGTTTGTGCGGCAATGCCTGCCTGCTCACCGTCACGGTTTTCCCCGACAAGCGGCGTTTTGTATCCGGCAATCGCTGCGAGCGCGGGGCGGGCGCCACCGCCAACAACCTGCCGAATCTTTACGCGTACAAATATCGTCGGCTTTTCGAGACATATCTCCCCTTGGCCGAAGAGCAGGCAAAACGCGGCCGGCTCGGCATCCCGCGCACCCTGAACATTTATGAAAATTACCCCCTGTGGTTTACCCTCTTTACGGCGCTCGGCTTCAGGGTGGAGTTGTCGGCCCCTTCGTCAAAGGAACTTTTTTTTCGCGGGTATGAAACCATACCCTCACAGACCGTCTGCTACCCCGCGAAGTTCGCTCACGGCCATATCCTGGATCTGATCGAAGGTGGAGCGGAGCGGATATTTTTCCCCTGTCTGCCCAATGAGCGGCTGGATTTCAGTTCGCAGTCAGGCACGTACAATTGCCCTGTGGTTATCGGCTATCCTGAACTCCTGGCCAAAAATATCGGCATGTTGCGGAAAAAGGGCATCACCTTCATTCATGATTTTCTGCCTTTGGACAGGGAAGCTCTGGCCAGGAGATTGTGCGCTCTGCCGTTTTTCGCCGATATTTCTCTTCAGGAAATGGAACATGCGGTCAAGGCGGGCTTCGGAGAAATGGACCGCTTCAAGGAAGACATGCGCATGGCCGGCGAAAGAACGCTGGCGGAACTGGAGCGTACCGGCGGATACGGCATCGTTCTGGCAGGACATCCCTATCATGTTGACCCTGGGGTACATCACGGAATTCCCGACCTGATCACCTCCTGCGGCATGGCGGTGTTGACGGAGGATTCCGTCGCGCATCTCATGCCCGACCCGGGGCCGCTGCGTGTGGTGGACCAGTGGACGTACCATTCCCGCCTTTACAGGGCCGGAGCCTTTGTCGCGGCGGCGGAAAATCTGGCAATACTGCAGTTGATTTCCTTTGGTTGCGGCCTTGACGCCATTACTTCGGATCAGCTTGAGGAAATCGTCACCCACAAAGGCCGTCTTTACGCGCAGATAAAAATTGATGAGGGAATGAATCTCGGCCCGGCGAGGATACGCATTCGTTCGCTGCTGGCGACAATGCGCGAACGTCAGGCCAAGACAAGGGATGCCCCGCCGTTCAGCGAGTATAAAGCGCCGCCCGCTTTCACCGAGAGCATGAAAAAAACGCATACCATACTCATTCCGCAGATGTCGCCGATACACTTTCAGTTTCTTGAAACGGTCTTCGCGGCGGAAGGCTATACGGCCGTGCAACTGCCGAGGGTGGACAGGGAGGCCGTTGAGCTTGGATTGCGCCATGTCAATAACGACGCTTGCTTTCCCGCCATTGTGGTTATCGGCCAACTGCTCCAGGCCCTGCGGAGCGGACGCTTCGAGCGCGGGCGCGTGGCGCTGATGATTTCGCAGACGGGCGGGGGATGCCGCGCGACCAATTACATCGCCTTTCTGCGCAAGGCCCTGCACAACAGCGGTATGGACGATATCCCCATATTGTCGTTCATCACCAATGTGAATGAAAAGGAAAGCGCTTTCAGACTTTCAGGCAGGATGCTCCGTCGTTTCATCATGGCCGGCCAGTTCGGGGACGCGCTGATGCGTATGTTGCACAGGGTCGTTCCCTATGAGGCCGTGCCCGGCAGCGCGGCGCGTATGGCGGAAGAGTGGGCGCAAAGGGCCAAACGCTGCATTTTTTCCGGGAGCATGCTGCGTTTTGACTTCACCATGCTGGCCATGATCAGGGCCTTTGACGTATTGCCGCTTTTGACGGAGGAGCGCAGGCCTCTTGTGGGCCTGGTGGGGGAAATACTGCTCAAATATCACCCCGACGCCAACAACAGGGCGGCGGAAATTGTAAAAAACGAGGGCGGCGAAGCTGTTGTGACGGATTTGATGGACTTCGCGCTGTACTGTTTTTACGATCATGTTTTCAATTACAAATATCTGGCCGGCTCTTGGCGGGACTGTCTTTCCGGCTTGACGGGGATATTTTTTCTCGAATTTACCCGATGGGCCATGCGCCTGGGTTTTCGCCGCAGCAAACGTTTCACGCCCCCTCTGCGTTTCAGGGAACTGAGAAAAAAAACCAAGGATCTTATTTCTCTCGGCCATCAGACAGGAGAGGGCTGGCTGTTGGTCGCTGAAATGGTCAAATTTCTGGAATCCGGTGTACCCAATATCCTCTGCATGCAGCCCTTCGGCTGTCTGCCGAATCATATAACCGGCAAAGGGCTGCTTAAAGAACTCAAACGGCGTTATCCCCAGGCCAATATCGTTGCCCTGGATTATGACCCCGGCGCAAGTGAAGTGAACCAGGTCAACAGAATAAAACTCATGATGTCTCTGGCGAGGCAGCCCTCGCCCCACAGCGGCGGCGGATATTCCGGTTTGTCCTGAGGGGGCGCGTGTTCACGTCATGTAAGAGCCGACGACTTCCAGGGCTATCCGCCAAGCCTTGTTGACAATATCCACCTTTTCTCCGGCGGACACGGGCCTGACCCCTTCATCGGTTTCGCGCAGGATGACAAGCTCATATCCGCCCGGCTGATGTCGGAATTCCAGGTTTTCCCCATATTCGCAGCGCAGCCTCTGGCAGAGGTGGCGCAACATGGGGGTGTCCTCCCCGCGTACGGTGAAATTTGTCCACAGTTCGCGGGCCACCTGCCGGATGACTTTCTGCCGTTTTGCCTGGGGATCTCTGTCTTGCTCCCTGTGCATCAGCTCCAGCGTTTCCCGGTGAAAGCTCAAAAGACGGGAGGCCACCAGGTGCTTGTGGTACTGCATGAGCATGTGGCGGGAACTGGCCAGGCCCAGAGACCGTTCCCCGCCGGGGATGGCAGGGCTTTGCATTATCCCTTCCCCATAAAAATATTGCCGTTGGCCCGGACGGTGCTCATAAGCAAATCAAGGTAGTTTTGCGGACTTTGCGTCTGTTCCGCGTTCTCCTCATGGTACGTGCGCGCGTTGTCGAAGATGTCGCCCCGGCTTTCCAGCAACACCCGCAGATTGTCGAGACTCTTTATATCCGTGGAATACCGGGCCTCAACTCCCTCCATGCGCTCGAAGACCTTGTTGATAAGGTCCAGTGCGGCCAGGGCATCCGCGTTGCCGCTCATCGCGAATTTCGTCTCCAGCTTGCGGAGGTCTGTTTTTTCGCCGTCCAGCACATCGGCCGCCAGGGGGTTCAGCAGGTTGACCAGCACTTCCCGGACGCTGGTGTCGCCCGCCTGAAGCTGAAACACGCCGTCGTTGTTCAGTCCGGCTGAACCGTCCAACAGGCGAAAGCCGTTGAATTGTGTGGTTTCGGCCGTTTCCGTCAGTCTTTTTGCATAATCCCTCAACTGGGCCGTATAGGCGTCGTACTGGGCCTGGGTGGGGGCGACAAGATTGGAGGCGTCAACGGCCAGTTTGCGCATTTCGCCGAGCATGTGCTTGATGGCCGTGACGCCCGTTTGGGCGGTGGTGACCATGCTGACGGCGTCTTCCATATTCTGGGCGCCCTGACGGGCCGTGACCGCGTCAAGCCTCATCCGGGAAAGGAAAGCCCGGCGGGTGGAGTCCGGCACACGCCGGGCCTCCCGCTGTTGCGTTCCCATGCTCTCGTAGAGCATGGAGGCGATTTTGCTGTCCATTACCCCCTGCATCAGGGAGGCTACGTCCAGTTCCGTATTGCGTTCCGTTGTTTACGCATGTCTTGACGCCGCCGATTTTTCGCCGGCTTCACGACTCCCCGGAGGGTGAACAACCTCTTGACACTCTATATCCAGAGCAATTTCACTTTGAAATTGCTCTGGCGGCGGGCGAATGCATCGCCGCTCACTGCGAAGGCGTGGGCGAAATTTACTTTTGCCGTTAAGCGCCGAAGCAAGTGTTAAAGGTAAAATACTCTAAGTTGACGTGGTTCCGCCCAACATGGCGGCCAGGAGGCCGCTCGCGCCCTGGGTGGCGGTGATGCTCTGGCCCTGGGCGGCTTCGTCAAAACCCGCGCCGAGGTCGTTCAGCACGGCGGCCCGGTCGGTAAGCTGTTTATACTGAATGGCGTAGTCGGCAATATAACCGTTTAAGGCGGCGATGGCCGCGTCGATGGCTCCAATGGCCGTATCCGTGGAGCCTCCGCTCGTGGCAAGAGTTGAGAAGCCAGCGGCGCTGTCAAGAGTACTCAGATCAGTAGCCACATCTTTGCCGAGTACGCCGATGGTTGCGCCCATACCGGCATTGATGTCCAAAGTCGTTGAGCCAAACAGATTCTGATTGCCGATTTTGGCGGTCGCAAGTTCACTCGAGAGATATGTCATCATGGTTTCAGCTTGGGCTGCCGCGGCTTTAACGGCATCGTCATCCGCGGCGGCGGCCAGGTTATTTCGCATTTCCTGCAGCTTGGCCACCATTTCCGAGGTTTGGGATTGCGCGGCCTGCACGTAGCCGATGCCGGAGGACACGGCGGCCGCCGCAGCGCCGGCCGCGTAGCCTTCGCTGCTCAATCTTGCGGCCATGGTGCGCCCCGCGGCGGTGACGGTTTTGCCGGTGCTGGTTTTCAATTGGCCGTTCATGATTTTATTGAGGATGAGTTCGGCGGCGAGGTCGCCGCCGCCCTGAATCAGTGTACCCATGATGACGCTCCTTGTCGTTTGGAGGGCCGGATTATCCCTTGGCCTGCGGATGTTGTTCCCATGCCGATGCCCGCATCGCGGCATCCCGCCGCGTATCATATCCGTTCGGTTGTTTGTGGATTTTCTTTAGAGCCGTCCCGGCTTTTTCAGAGAGCGGGCGGCGCGGCGCGGAGTGTCACGGAAAAATATGAAACCCGCTGACGGCGCCGTCAGATGTTGAGCGCGGCGGCGATCATCCCGCGAAAGCGGCTGAAGAGATAATGGGAGTCGTGCGGCCCGGCCGCGGCTTCGGGGTGGTGCTGCACGCTCATGACAGGTAGGCTTTTGTGCCGCAAGCCCTCCAGCGTCATGTCGTTGAGGTTGACATGGGTTGCCTCCACATCTTCCAGGTTGTCCAAAAGCACGTGAAAGCCGTGGTTTTGTGAGGAGATTTCCACCCGGCCCGTGGTAAGATCCTTGACCGGATGATTGGCCCCGTGATGGCCGAAGCGCAGTTTGCCTGTTCTGCCGCCGAGGGCGTGCCCTATGAGTTGATGGCCGAGGCAGATGCCCGTAACCGGAAAATTTTTGATGAGTTCGCCTATCAGGATGATTTCCCGCGTGAGGGCGGCCGGATCCCCTGGGCCGTTGGAGAGAAAAACAGCCTGCGCGCCGCTGGCCCTGGCCTGCTCCAGGTTGAAAAGGGGCGGGACGGCCAGCGGTTCAAAGCCGGCTTTGACAAGCTCGCGCAAAATATTCCACTTTATGCCGTAATCGTAGACAAGAAGGCGTATCCCCGTGTTTTGCCAGGCATAGGAGCCGTCCGGGGCGAAATGGGCATCCCCGGGGCCTTCGGTGGTCCAGGAGTAGGGTTTTTGCGCCGCCACAAAGGGTATCAGGTTCTGTCCCTCCATGGGCGGCAGAGAGCGGGCTTTTTCCTGCAGGGAAGCAGGGTTGATATCCCCGGTGGACATCATGCCGCGCATGGCCCCGTGGATGCGCAAGTGGCGCGTCAGAGCGCGGGTGTCCAGGCCTTCCATGCCGGGGGCGCCGTTTTTCCGCAAAAAATCCGGCAAGGTCATGACGGAACGCCAGTTGGAGGGGCGTTTGCAGCATTCCTTGACCAGAAAGGCGCGCAAATGCACTCCGGCGGATTCCATGTCTTCATTGTTTATGCCGTAATTGCCGATGAGCGGCCAGGTCATGCACACCATCTGTCCGTAGTAGGAGGGGTCTGTCAGCACTTCCTGATAACCTGTCATGCCGGTGTTGAATATGACTTCGCCGCCGGTCTCAAAATCGCCGGTAAAGGATTTGCCGTACAGGCTGAAACCGTCTTCCAGCGTGAGCAGGGCTTTCATGCTTTTCCTCCGCGTTCCCGCGCGTAGTATTCCTGAAGGCTTTCCACATGGATTTCATCTCGGCGGGAACCTATGGCCGTGGCCGTGGCCCTGGCCCCGGCAATGGTGGTGCAGTACGGTGTACCGTAAAGCAGGGCCGCGCGGCGTATGGCACGGGAGTCATGAGCCGTGCGTTTGCCCGAAGCCGTGTTGACCACCAGCGCCACTTCGTGGTTGATGAGCATATCCACGACATTGGGCCTGCCCTCATGGACTTTGCGCACCGTTTCCACCGACAGCCCGCCGGCGCGTAGCGTTTCCGCCGTGCCTCGCGTGGCCAGCAGTTCGAAGCCCAGTTCGACGAATTTGGCTCCAATGTCCGTTACAAAGGGCTTGTCGCGATCATTGACCGAGAGAAAAATCTTGCCGTTCTGGGGGAGCATCTGCCCGGCCCCAATCTGACTTTTGAGAAAGGCTTCTCCAAAATCCGCGCCCATTCCCATGACTTCGCCGGTGGAATGCATTTCCGGCCCCAGGATGACGTCCACGCCGGGAAAACGGTGGAAGGGCAGCACGGCTTCCTTCACGCAGGTAAAGCCGCCGCGCCGCATGCTCCAAGGGTCAAGTTCATCAAGACTTTTGCCCAGCATTACCTGTGTGGCCAGCCGGGGCAGGGGAACCCCTGTGGCCTTGGAGACAAAGGGGGCGGTACGCGAGGCCCGTGGGTTGACCTCCAGAATATAGAGGTCATTGCCCTTGATGGCGAACTGTATGTTCAGCAGGCCTTTGACTCTGAGTTCGCGGGCAAGGGCCTCGGCCTGGGCCGCGATAAGGGCCACATGATCGTAGGAGATGGAAAAGGAAGGCAGCACGCAGGCCGAATCTCCGGAATGAATGCCCGCCTCCTCAATATGTTCCATAATGCCGGCGACATATACTTCCTCTCCGTCGGAGAGGGCGTCCACGTCTATTTCAATGGCGTGTTCCAGAAATTTGTCTATGAGAATGGGATGTTCCGGCTTGTCCGGGACCTGCTCGCGGAAATATTCCGTCAATTCCGCCGCGTCATAGACCACGGCCATGGCCCTGCCGCCCAGAACGTAGCTGGGCCGCGCCACCACCGGCCAGCCTATGCGTTCCGCCGCTTCCAGCGCTTCTCCCAAATCCCTGGCCGTGCCGTTGGGCGGCTGGAGCAGGTTGAGCTTGCGGATGAGCGCCTGAAAACGCTCACGGTCTTCGGCACGGTCAATGGCGTCCGGAGAAGTGCCCAATATGGGCACGCCGGCGCGCATGAGGGGCACGGCAAGATTGAGGGGCGTCTGGCCGCCGAACTGGACAATGACCCCCTCCGGCTTCTCCTTTTCCACAATGTTCATCACGTCTTCAAAGGTCAACGGCTCAAAATAGAGGCGATCCGAGGTGTCGTAGTCCGTGGAGACGGTTTCCGGGTTGGAATTGACCATGATGGCTGTGACGCCGGCGTCCCTCAGGGCATAGGAGGCGTGGCAGCAGCAATAGTCGAATTCGATGCCCTGGCCTATGCGGTTGGGCCCGCCGCCGAGAATAATCACCTTGCGCTCCGCGCCCGGCGCAAATTCCTGTTCCTGCTCGTAGGTCGAATAATAATAGGGGGTGTAAGCCTCAAATTCCGCAGCGCAGGTGTCCACAAGACAATAGGCGGGTTCAATGCCCATTCCCTTGCGCAAACGGCGGATGTCGGCCTCCGGCCGCTTCCACATATGGGCGAGCTGTCGGTCGGAGAAGCCGTACTCCTTGGCTTCGCGCAAGACTTCGCGCATTTCCGGGTTGGCGGAGGTCATATCGTTGGCAATGCCGAAATCGCGGATATGCTCCTCCATATCCACAATATCCCGCATTTGGCGCAAAAACCAGGGGTCAACGGCTGTGGCGGCATACATTTCCTCTTCGCTTGCGCCATTCAGCAGAGCCTGCCGCAGGGCGAAAAGGCGGCGGGAATGTGGTTTGGCGAGGGCGGCAAGAGCTTCCTCGCGCGAGGAAGCGGCGTCCCTGTCTCCATTGCCGAGGCCCGTTGCGCCTGTTTCCATGGAGCGCAGGCCTTTCTGCAGAGCTTCCTTGAACGTGCGGCCTATGCTCATGGCCTCGCCCACGCTCTTCATGGAGGTGGTGAGGGCGTCCTCGGCTCCGGGAAATTTTTCAAAGGTGAAACGCGGGATTTTGACCACGCAGTAGTCGATGGCCGGCTCAAAACTGGCCGCCGTTTCGCGGGTGATGTCGTTGCGCAGCTCGTCCAGGGTGTACCCCACGGCCAGCTTGGCCGCCAGCTTGGCTATGGGAAAGCCCGTGGCCTTGGAAGCCAGCGCGGAAGAACGGGAGACGCGGGGATTCATTTCAATCACCACCATTTCTCCGTTGGCCGGATTGACGCCGAACTGCACATTGCTGCCGCCGGTTTCCACGCCGATTTCACGCATGATGGCGATGGAGGCGTCGCGCATGTTCTGGTATTCCGCGTCTGAAAGGGTCTGCGCCGGGGCCACGGTGACGGAATCTCCCGTATGCACGCCCATGGGATCGAAATTCTCAATGGAGCAGACGATGACGCAGTTATCTTTTTTGTCGCGCATGACTTCCATTTCGAATTCTTTCCAGCCGAGCACGCTCTGTTCCAACAGCACTTCATGGGAAGGGCTTGCATCAAGACCACGCAAGGCCGCCCGCTCCAGGTCTTCCAGGTTGTAGGCCACGCCGCCGCCCGCGCCGCCAAGGGTGAAGGCCGGACGTACAATGATGGGAAAAGGCAGAATGTCGGCATAACGGCGTACGTCTTCCATGGAGCGGGCGATTCCACTGGCCGGCACCTTAAGGCCGATACGCTCCATGGCTTCACGAAAAAGCTCGCGGCTTTCCGCTTTTTCAATGACTTCGGCGCGCGCGCCTATCATCTCCACGCCGTATTCGTCCAATATGCCGTGGCGGTGCAGGTCCAAAGCGGCGTTGAGTGCCGTCTGCCCACCCAGGGTGGGCAGCAGGGCATCAGGGCGTTCTTTGCGGATAACGGCGGCCAGAGTGTGTTTTTCAATGGGCTCTATATAGGTGGCGTCGGCCATTTCCGGGTCGGTCATGATGGTTGCCGGATTGGAATTGACGAGCACCACCCGGTAGCCTTCTTCCTTCAGGGCTTTGACGGCCTGAGAACCGGAATAGTCAAATTCGCAGCCCTGGCCTATGACGATGGGGCCAGCGCCGATAACAAGAATGCTGTGCAAATCCGTGCGTTTGGGCATATGTGTCTCGTGTGGATGCGGAAGATTTGCGATAGTGTGCAAACTTTTGAAGTATAGTCATCGCCCCCCCCTCTCGTCAATGTTTTTGCCGTGACCATGCCCAGGCTTTCGATGATCCTGGCCCAGTATTCCGACGACGCACAGGCTTCCATACCCACCATGCATGCCGGGGGAGGTTGGCGAAAAATCGGGTAACGCCGGAGCGTGAAAGAGTACGCCGCAACACGGGTTTACCTTTGGCGTCCACTCCGTAGACGGAAAAATTGTTCTTTGCCAAATCAATGCCGATGGTGGTAATGGTCTTCATGGGACGGCCTCCTGCAAAGGTTATATCTTTCCTTATGCATACCCGCTTTCGTCGGGCGGGGCCATCCCATCAGTTTACGCTTGAGATTGTCACTCAACGGCGAAGTGGATTCGCCTCGCGACAATCTTGCGGCAAGGATCGCAAGCAAATCCTTGCAGAGCAAATTATACATTTTCAATGGTAATTTGCTCTGGCAGAGTAAAGGCCGCCATATATTCCTGATTGCCCTTGGGGCCTTTAAGGGCGGCCGGTTCCACGCCGTCACAGCGGAGGCCGAGAGTTTCCCGGCAAAATGTCACAATTTTGTCCACAGCCCGCTGTCGCGCGGCTTCATCCCGCACAACTCCCCTGACCGTTTCGCCCGGGCCCAGTTCAAACTGCGGCTTTATCAGTACGGCCGTTCGCCCGCCGCCTTTGAGCCAATACATGCAGGGGGGAAGAATGAGCGTCAGGGAAATGAAGGACACGTCCGCCGTGACCATATCCACCGGCTCCGGCAGCAAAGCGGGGTCGGCCCTGCGCAGGTTGATTCCCTCCAGGCTGACGACGCGCGCGTCTCTTCTGAGATTTTCGTGCAATTGGTTGCGCCCCACATCCACAGCGTAGACGCGCGCTGCTCCGCGTTGCAGCAGGCAGTCCGTGAAGCCGCCGGTGGAAGCGCCGGCGTCCAGGCAGACGAAACCGCTTACGTCAATGCGGAATCGCTCGAGGGCCGTCAGAAGTTTGTAGGCGCCGCGGCTCACGAAAGGCTCGCTTTCCGTCACAAAAAAGCGCGTCGTCGCGGGGTAGATGTGGCCGGCCTTGGTCACGGCCTTTCCGGGATGGTTGTCTCCCGGCCCGCCCTTTGAAGAAGCGGCCGCCGCCACAACCTTGCCGGCCATAATCAGACGCGCGGCTTTTTCGCGGCTTTCCGTCAGCCCTTGCTCAAAAACAAGCTGGTCGGCCCGTCGGCGGCCCGTGGGCAGGCTGTCGCTAACCAAGGAATTTTTTGGCATAGTCCTTGACGAAATCTATGGCAGACCCTCTGTCGGCGACATCGCCGGCAATCTGCGCCTGCAGAAGCGCCCCGCGGATAACGCCGACCAGGGGGCCTGGAGCAAGATGGGTTTCCGTCATGATCTCGTTGCCGTTGAGGAGGGGTTCCAGCATTTGCTCCGGGGTTTCCGCCCTGTCCAGATATTTCATATTGTGGTTGAAGGAAGTATAGTTGCCGTTGCGCGCCCGCAGATCAGCCCGGGACATGGCAATGAGGCGGGGGTATTCGTCCAGGCTCTTGAAGCGGCGTATGCCCCTGTCCGTCAGCATGAAGTGAAAACGCATGTGATTGTTCACAAGATGGCAGAGCAAATCAATGTCTTCCGTATTAAAGTGCAGACGGCGCAGAATTTTGCGCGTCACCTTGGCGCCCACTCTGTGGTGCTGGTAAAAGGTCCATCGTCCGTCAAAAAATTCTCCGGTGTAGAGCTTGCCGACATCGTGGAACAGCATGGCCATCGTTCCGAGCCAGTCGTAGTGGAAATCCTCTTCGGGATAGTGTTTGACGCAGTTGAGAGTGTGTTCGAAGACGCTTTCTTCTTCGCCCTCTTCATTGCGCTGCTGGCGGATACGGGAAAGGGCGGCCACTTCCGGAATCAGCCCCTGCAGAATATGGGCGTCATAGAGCAGTCTGACGAAGCGGTACAGGGACTCGGCGGCGACTTTCCGCCATTCGTCCATGATGTCCGTCAGCACGACGTAATCAAGTACGCGGCTTGCCGCCCGCACAATGGCCAGCCATGTGTTGGGCTCAATGGGGATGTCGTAATTGGCGGCGAAACGCAAGGCCCGGATGGCCAACAGGTAATTGTGGCGCAGTGTTTCGTCGGGCAGGCCCGTCAGGCGTATGACCCCGCTTTTGAAATCCTCGAAGCCGTCATGGGCCTCTCCGCTGGGAGCCGGACTGCCGAAGCCGGTCAGGCGGAGATGCAGGCGTTTCTGCGGGTCCATGAGGTTCATCATGGTGGGGGTGATACGCAGCAACGAAAGCTCGGGGTGAGCGGCTTCCGCGATTTCAATGGGATAAAAGCGGAACAGAATGCCGTTTTCTTCCATCTGGGCCAGAAAACGTTTTTCGGGTTCAACCTCGGCTTTGGGAAAAAGCTTGAGCAAGGTGGCAACATCAGGCTCACAGGCGATATCGACGGCTGTTTGTTGTGGTTTGTTCAGCAGGTGCTGTTGCAGGGGGGCATTGATGACATATGCGTCATAGCCGTTGCGGAGCAGTGCTTTGCAGACGCCGATGGCTTCTTTGATTGCTTTGTGCATTGTGATCTCCTTGTTTCGGCCTCACAACAGCGTACAGTGTAATGCAGGCTGATGACAAACCGCCTTGGACGGTTTTGCCGCAGAGTGTCAACATGTTGCTCACTCTGCGGCCAGAGAATAATGAACGTTAATACAGGCTCGCGGCGCTCAATGGCGAAAGTGCATTCCGCAGCTCTTTACGCGTTTACGCTTGCCGGGCGAAAGTACATTTCACTCTTGGCGTTCGCGCGGGCGGCTTCGCGTATTGGCAGCCGTAGCCCCATCCGGGGCGTACGGATGACCATCCCTTGCGGAAACGCTGAGCCGCTGCCAAGTGCCCTTCGCCCCGCCGCCAGAGAGTAATTTCATTTTGAAATTGCCTTGGCCCTGAAGCCGGCGGCGCCACGCGCCCGTGGCGGGAAAACGTTGTCAACAGCCTTATAATGGGCTTTGTGATTTTTTTACAATTATGCACAAGAAAGAAGTTGAAAGTCAATAAAAAAGCCCCGCGTCACAATAAACGCGGGGCCGGGGGAATCCGTGTTCCGGTTTCAGTCGGAGAAATTGCCGGCTTCCTGTTTCACGCCGATGGCGATTTTCCAGAGGATGGATAAAACCAGTGCGCCTATGGCGTAAACGCCCAGCGCCACAATGACTTCGCGTACTGTCGGCATATAGGGAGTGATGCTTTCATACATGTTGGGCGTGAAGCCGCCGATCAGAAGGCCCAGCCCCTTGTCAATCCAGGTGGCCGCCACCAGCATGACAAGGGCCAGGGGCAGCAGAACCGGGTGGGTGCGTAAGGAGGGAGGAATCAGGATGGCCAGGGAAATAAAGGCCATGGCCACCGCTGCCCACATCCAGTAGCTCACCCAGGCCAGGTGGCCGTCGTGGCCGGCGAAGAGAAAGACGATGGGTTCGGCGTGGCCCGGTATCTGGCTGTAAAAGGCGGTAAAAAGCTCCAGCACATAAAAAAAGACGTTAACGCACATGGCGTAGACAATGATGGTGGAGAGGGTTTTGACGGCGTCCTTCCCAGGATCAAAGCCCGTGAGCCTCCGAACGAGGAAAACCAGGAGCAGGAGAATGGAGGGGCCTGAGCAGAAAGCCGATGAAAGAAAACGCGCGGCCATGATGGCGGTGAGCCAGTAATGGCGACCGGGAATGCCCGCATACAGGAAGGCCGTCACGGTGTGGATGGAAAAAGCCCACAGTATGGAGAGATAGATGAGGGGCTTCACCCACTTGGGCGGTTCCACGCCCAGCCGCTCCGCTTCCAGGGTAACCCAGCCGATGATGATGTTCAGCGTGAGGTAGCCGATGAGCACCATCATGTCGTAAAACATGACGGAGTTCGGCGTGGGATGGAGCATGACGTTAAGCATGCGCTGGGGCTGGCCCAGGTCAACCACGATAAAGAGAGCGCACATGACCACGGCGGCCACAGCCATAAATTCGCCGAAAATGATCATGCGCTTGAATTTTTTGTAGTGATGGAAATAGGCCGGCAGCACCAGCATGACCGCCGAGGCCGCCACACCGACAAAATAGGTGAACTGGGAAATGTAAAGGCCCCAGGAGACGTCCCGGTTCATGCCGGTAATGGAAAGCCCTGTTTGCAACTGCTGCCAGTAAACCGTGGCGCAGCCCGCGATGAGACAAAGCAGAAAACCCAGCCATACATAATATGTTTTGGGAGCCGAAAGCAGTTTTTCAAGCATGGCCCATTCTCCCTAAATAAGGTAATAGACGCCGGGCTGTGTGCCGAGCGACGGTTTGCGGCGTATGCTGAAATTGGCGGCGAGCGCCCGGCGGACTTTTGAATCCGCGTCTTCAAGATCGCCGAAAAGGATGCGTCCTTCCGAAGCTTCCACGCAGGCGGGCATTTTGCCCATGGCCAGGCGTTCCGCGCAGAAGGTGCATTTTTCCACAACGCCGATCATCCGTGTCGGAAAGGACGGATTGGGAACCGGATTGGGGAGAAAGCCGCGCGGATCCTTGAAATTGAATGAGCGCGCGCCGTAGGGACAGCCGGCCATACAGAAACGGCAGCCTATACAGCGGTGATAGTCCATGGCGACAATGCCGTCTTCCATTTTGTATGTGGCCTGGGTCGGGCAAACGCGCACACAGGGCGGATTTGAGCAATGGTTGCACAAAAGAGGATAGGCTGCCTCTCGTGTTTTTGTGTCCAGGTGCGCGTTCATATCGTCAGGGAAGGTGTGTTCATAGCTGTCGAGCCAGAACCATTTGATGTTCCGCGCATCGGGGATGCTCGGAACATTGTGCTCTTGGCGGCATGCCTCCATCAGCGGCTCGTAATCCCGAGGGCCGGCGAATTTGCGCGTATCTATAACCATTGCCCAGCGTCTGGCGCGCAGGGCCGCGTCTCCTTTGGCATAGCTGCCGGGAGCGAGTTTGGCGTTGGCCGTTCCCGGCACAGCCGCCTGGGCGACAATACCGCTGCTCAGGGCAAAGACTGAAAAGCCCGCCACTTTCAGAAAGCTTCGTCTGCTTTTGTTCATTATTTGCTCTCCCCAGGAAGAATGTGGCACGTCCAGCAGTAGGGATACACGCTGTTGGCCGTGTGGCATTTGTCACAAAATTCTTTGTAGTTGCTGTGGCATTTCAGACAGGTGTTCTGCAGGCTGATGCTCCATTTTTTGCCGTCTTCAGCCGTGTAAACGCGGTTTTCTCCACGTAGGGCCTCGTCGCGCCATTCATTGAGCAGGCGCATGTGATCCTTGCGCATGAATTCCACGCTTTCAATGCATTTTTTTTCATCCTTGGGCAGGACTATGCCGGTGCTTTTATAGTCTTTTCCCGCCAAACCCACCCAAAAGGGGGCGGTGCACAGGACTGTGAAGACAATTATTCCGGTAATGACAGCTTTGGCGTTATACATTTATTCGCCCCCTTCCTGCGCGTCGGTCTCATCTTCTTCCACGCCGGGCAAGTCCTCCTGGCGCAGGTCCATGGTGCGTTTCTGCTCGCCCGTCATGACCAGGGCGTTGGCCACCAACTCGTGCAGGCCGCTCACGGTTACGCCCGGCGCCCAGTAATTGGCGAGCGGCGGCAGCGTGGCGCGGTCAATGGCGCACACGCAGGCCATGTGGTTAACGCCGAATTTTTGCTGCACATGGCGGAGGGCGTTGCCTCGCGGCATCCCGGCCCGCATTCGCAGTTCCATGATTTCTTCCGTGTTCAGGCCGGAGCCGGCGCCACAGCAGAACGTCTGCTCGCGTATGGTATTTTCCGGCATTTCCACAAAATTATTGCAGACCGCCTTGAGCACATAACGCGGCTCGTCCAGAAGGCCCATGCCGCGTGAGGGATTACAGGAATCGTGGAACGTGGTGACGATGTGGTCGTTGCGGCTGGGGTCAAGCTTGAGCTTGTTGTGGTAAATGAGATCCGCCGTAAATTCGGCGATGTGCACCATTTTTGTGGAGGCCGCGTTGGAAAAGACCGTCCCGGTAACAGGAGATGTCGGGGGGATCATATTGGCCGGCGTGGGGCCGTTGTAGGTGTCCATGTATTGATTGATGACGCGCCACATATGTCCGCATTCGCCGCCCAGAATCCACTTCGCGTTCAGGCGTTCCGCCTCGGCGTACATCTTGGCGTTGAGCTTTTTGGCCATGTTGAATGAGGTGAAGGAACCGAAATTGCCGCCTTCCGAGGCGTATGTGGAGAGGGTATAGTCCAGGTCGAGTTGGTGAAACAACAGCAGATAGCCCATGAAAGTGTATATGCCGGGGTCGGCGAAAACGTCGCCGGACGGCGTGATAAAGAGTATCTCCGCGTTCTTTTTGTTAAAGGGGGTTTTGGGGCGGATCCCGGTGACTGTTTCGCAGTCGTCGGCCAGCATTTCCACGATTTCCACAAAGGAATGCGGTTGAATGCCCAGATGGTTGCCGGTGAAGCTGCAATTTTTCACCGGATCCATGATCCAGTGGGTGCCCAGGCCGACCTCGTGCAGCAGTTCCCGGACGATCATGGTTATTTCCGCCGTGTCGATGCCGTAGGGGCAGAAGAGCGAACAGCGGCGGCATTCCGTACACTGGTAGGCGTAATAGAAAAGTTCCTTGACGACGCTTTTGTCCCAGCCGCGGGCGCCGGCGGTTTTCCCCAGAAGTTTGCCGAGCATGGTGTGGTCGCGGCGGTAGAGGGAACGCAGAAGCTCGGCCCGCAATACGGGCATATTCTTGGGGTCATTGGTGCCGAGGAAAAAGTGGCACTTGTCGGCACAGGCTCCGCAACGTACGCAGATATCCATAAACAGCTTCAGGGAGCGGTGTTTTTCAAGCCGTTCGGCAAAGGCGTCACAGAGCGTCTTTTCCCAGTTTTCCGGCAATCCCCAATCGTCGGCCGCAGGATCCCATTCGTGGGGATTGGGCATATGCAGACGTTCCATGGTGTCCGGCTTGGCCGGATAACAGAAGCTGCCCGGCGAAAATTCCGGCTTGAGAGCAAGCCAATGTTCCCCCGGAAACGGGGGCCGTGAGGCGATAAGTTCTTGTGGGGCGGGTAGTTTGGCCATGGTATGACTCCTTACTCAGCGGCCTTGTCGGGGGCTTTTTCCAGCGGCAGGCCAGCTTCGGCCATGGCGTCGCGGTATTCATTCTCGTATTCCGCATAGGTAAAGTACTGCTTGGGCGGATTCCACGGATTTATGTGGCGCTTCTGGCGCGAGTTATTGGCCAGATTGCGCGTGGGGCTGAAAAAGACGCCCGCCATATGCGTGAGCTTGGAAAAGGGGGAATACAGGAGCAGGGTGCACACCAGCGTCACATGCACAAAAAAGAGAGGGGCGATGCCCTGGGTGGAAACAGGCGAAAAATGCGTGATGCTCATGATGAATACTTTAACCATGGCGATTTCCGTCTTGTCGAAATAGCGCAGGCAGATGCCTGTGCCCACGATGCCGATGAGCAGCCACAGGGGGAAATAGTCGTTGGCAAGGGAAATACAGCGCAAGCGTTGGTTGAAGAGGCGTCTGCCCAGAAGAAAGAGCAGGGCGACGAGCAGTATGGCGCCGGTCATGAAAAAGCGGGGAGCGCCGATTTGCATGATGCCGTCAAGGGTCTCGAGACAGGTGATCCAGGCCGGCACAGGTTCCGCGAAAAAGCGGAAATGCCTGAGAAAAACCAGCAGGAAACAGTAGTGGAACATCAGGGCGAAACACCAGAGCCACTTGGAGGAATAATAAATGGTTCCGGGGCCGTTGCTGGCGGGCAGATGGGCGCGCACATCGGCCTGGGTATTGCGGAAGAGCGAGCGGAAAAGAAGAATTTCCAGAACCATGCGGGCGAATACGCCTGCCCGCGTGCTCGGACAGTCAATTTTCGCCTGCCTGATGAACGCAAGGGATTGTTCCTGTCCGCCGGTGGTGGGAATTCGGAAAGGAACGGGCGATTTCGCCCAGTACACCATGCGCCAGATCATGCCGCAGATGAAAACAGCTGTTGCCAGATACGGCAGCGCCACGCCGAACAAAGGGGCGAAACCCGCGGCGGATCCCGCCCAGGCCACAGCCCCTATGAGCAGCACCAGCAGTAATGATAACAACATTCCCTACCTCGCTTGATATTTTTATCTCAGCCTGCGACGAGCAAGCTTTTTTTGAATGCCTGTGCCCATTTTGTCAGTTGGGCGTGCTGGCTGCGAATTTCCTTCACGCGGGATTCCGCCAGCGTTTCCCGATCCGCCATATACATGTCGAAGGCCAGAAGAATCAGGCTGTCCAGCCGGGATTCGGCGGCCAGATAGCCGTTGAGCTCCCCGGAATCCGTACAGTGCGGCAAAAGGCGTTGGCGCATAATGGGCTTGAGCAGGTGGAAAACCCCCAAAGCCCGGCTCGGCGTATCCCGCTGTACCGCGCGCAGCTTCACAAAACGTTCCAGAGCGCCCTTGACGCCGTCAACGGTCGTCTCTTCTCCCATCACGGCGTCATAGAGGGCATGTGCCGCTTCTCTGGTCATGTCCGCTCCGGGATTTCCAAAAGGATCGCTGACGGTTCTCAGTACCCCTTTCGCGTCAAAAGGATAGGTTGCATACACCGCTTCCATCCACAAGCGGAGTATTTCCTCCTTTTCGTCGCGCAAACATTCCGTCAGTCTCATACAGACCCGCGATTTTCAGGGCAGTTCACGGAAATCCCGTGTCGTTCCGCGATATTGCCATAATATATATCACGGACATGCTCTTTTAATAATAGTTGAAAATGAGGATTTGCGTCAAGTATGTTTTCGCAATTTTTTGCCTTCGCCCATAAACCAGAGCAATTTCAAAGTGAAATTGCTCTAAACGGCGGACATATCGACAGAGAGAGTATTATGCCAGCAATGATAAAAGTTCGTTGGCGCTTCCATTGACCCGGAATCTGGCAAACAAGCCCAAAGTCACGTGAGCCGTCTCCAAAGAACCACTGACAATTTGCGTCCTCCTGCGAAATCTCCCAGGCCAATGGCGTTGCAGGGCGTTATTTTGTTCAATTTGACAGGTATTTTTTTTGCCTTGATGCAATGACTTGGTCCCTACGACTTTCCGGCAACAAGCGTAATTATTTGTATCTATTTGATTTTTCTCATTAAGCCGTGTTCATCACATAAAATCCGTCAAGGTTTGCGAACTACGATCACCACATCTCCATCCGATAAGCCGCCCGGTTTTATGATCAGGAACTTTCCACATCCAGAATGTGTATTTTTACCAATAAACGAGTGCATTTCGTCTATTTCAACTTCTTCCACGGTCCCATCCGGAGTGGGAATATCAGCATATTTATGATAAAATGCCTTGATCCATCGCATGATGCTCGGAGTGCTTGCCCCCACAATTTTTCCGGTCATATTCATAGAGAGACCGGAGAGATACAAAGTGAGAGCAAGGATTTTATCCCGTATTGGCTTCCCGCGCGGTACTTCCTTTGTAAACTGATACGAGCAAGATTTGCACTTGTATCGTTGTAATTTTTTCATAAATCCGTTTTTGACAATGGCTTCGGAACCGCATCTGGGGCAAACCATTCCGCTCTCCTCCTTGCTGGTGTGAAGAGGATAGCAAAATTTTAAAAGCTTGTCATTGCAAAAGTAAAACTCTCGAAACCCACAGCATATTGTGGGAACAATTTATTTACGCTATACTACGCCAAATATTGAGGTACGCATCTTTCGTATACGGGTCGCAAAAGGACGCCATGCCTAAAATTGAAAATACAGACCTTCGCCGCATCCCCGGCATTGGCAAAGAGATGGAAAACCGCCTCATACGGCTCGATTACATAAGTGTGGCTTCCCTTAAGGGGCAAAACCCCGAATCCATGTATGAAGCCGACTGTCGCCTGAACGGCGGACATATCGACAGATGCGTGCTTTACGTCTATCGTCTCGCGGTATATTTTGCGGAAAATGAGAAGCATGAACCGGAAAAACTCAAATGGTGGAACTGGAAAAACTGAGCCGGGGCAGTGACATGTCCGGCGTGGCGGTTGGCCGGCACGCGGTCCGCCGTCCAATGGCCGGGCTGCCGCGTGGGTTGGTCTCCGACGTGGCTCCATTGCCGCCCCCGCCGGACGAAAAACGCTGTTTCGCCTTGTGGCGTGAATACGATATGCTGCCCAATGTGCGACGCCACTCGCTTCTGGTGGCCCATATCGCCGTGCGGCTGGCGCAACGCGCTGTGAAATGCGGCTTTGGCGTTTCCGTGGAAGAAACGCGCGCTGCCGGTCTGCTCCATGATATCGCCAAGAGCTACTGTCTCAGGCACGGCGGCAGTCATGCCATGCTGGGGGCCAGTTGGGTTGTGGAGCGCACACGCCATTACCCTGTGGCGCGGGGAGTTCTGCTCCATGTTCACTGGCCCTGGCCTCTGCCTGAGGGTGCGGGCATGTGCGCCCTGCCTTTTTTCATCATTTATGCGGACAAGAGAGTCCGCCATGACCGCTGCGTCAGCCTTGAGGAACGCTTTGAGGACTTGCTCGCGCGTTATGGCAAGAATGCGGATGCCAGGCAGGGCATCCGCGCTTCCTTCGAACAGGGCAAAAACATCGAACAGGCCTTTACGGTACTGCTGCAATGGGACATTCATGAAGATTCTTTTGATTGCGGGCGGCTGGTCGAGCGAGAGGAATGTTTCCCTTGACGGCGCGCGCGTCATGGAGAAGACTTTGCTTGAATGCGGGCACAGCGTGACGTTTTTCGACCTGTTGGCCGGTTTTGACAATCTGCTGGACGCGGCGGCGAAACACGATTTCGCCTTTATCAATCTGCACGGCGCACCGGGTGAGGATGGCCTGGTGCAGGCGATGTTGGACAGGGCCGGCTGCCCTTACCAGGGTTCAGGGCCGGCAGGGTCTTTTCTGGCTCTGCACAAAGCGGCTGCCAAACAAATCTTCCGCCGGGCCGGGCTGCCGACGCCCGATTGGGAATATCTGCCGCTTCCGCCGGAACAAGCGTGGCGACCGCGTTTGCCCTATCCTCTTTTCGTCAAAAGCAATACCGGCGGCTCCTCGCTTCTCATGGGACGTGTGCGCGACCGCGCCGGACTGGACGTGAAGCTGGCGGAAATTTTCGCCGCCGGAGACGAGGCCCTGTTGGAAAGCGAAGTCAGGGGGCGTGAAGTCACTTGCGGAGTATTGGGCAACGAGGCCCTGCCGCCCATCCTCATTGAACCCGGCGAGGGGAAGTTTTTTGACTACCAAAGCAAGTATGCCGTGGACGGAGCGCGGGAAATCTGCCCTGCGCCCCTGCCGCCGGAGATAACGGCCGAGGTGCGGAAACTGGCTCTCGCGGCCCACAGAACCCTTGGCCTTTCCGGCTACAGCCGGACAGACTTCATCCTGGCCGAAGATGGAAGGCCGAGTCTGCTTGAAATCAATACTTTGCCGGGCATGACCGCCACAAGCCTTGTGCCGCGTGAAGCCCGCGCCGCCGGTCTGGATTTCGGCGATCTGCTGGAGACGCTGATAAGCCTCGGCGGGCAAGGCGCGTCCCAAGTGCGGCAGGCTCGTGCGGGCGGGTTTGTCATCAATCTGCTGAATTCGGTGAAAATTTCAAACGGCAAGGAGGCCGGCCATGAAAGCAATGAACAGACAAACGCGACGGCTGCTGGAACTTCTCGGCCACGATGAAATGCCGTTCGGCGCCTTTTACTCCGATAAAAAACCTGACGGCTACGGCCCAAAGCCCGGAGAAATTTTTACCCGTGAGCGCGAAACAGCCGGAGAAATTGATTGGCAAAAAGCCTTTGGAAATTTCACCTGTCTGACCGGAAGCGTCTGGTTGGCCAGAAAAAAGAAAAAAGCCGCCTGGATAAGCCACGAAGAGTGCGGCTGTATGGGCGGGGGGTATTATTCGGGGATTTACGGCCCGTATCTTGAGACAAATGTACTGTACGTCTCCACGGGTATTCCGGGAACCCATATTGAAGGAGAGCACTATCTTCCGTCACCGGAGTCCATGCGGGCTTTTATGGACGACTGCGCTGTCCCCCCTGGCAAGGGCAAGTATTGCGTCCTGAAGCCTCTGGAACAGTTCACCGATGTTGAATCACCTTTGAGCGTGACGTTTTTCGCCAGGCCTGAAGTGCTGACCGGTCTGCATACATTGACCGGTTATGCGGCAGGCAACCATAACGCTGTTGTTACGCCGTTTGGCGCAGCATGTACAAGCATCATCGGCTGGCCTCTGGTATATGAACAAAGGGGCAGAGAGTGCGCCGTGCTTGGCGGATTTGACCCGAGCGCCCGCAAATTCTTGAAGGCGGACGAGCTTACATTCTCCATTCCGCTGTCTTTGTATAAGAAAATGCTTGATGCGATGGAAACGTCGGCTCTCACGCGCCATACTTGGGAGGGCGTTCGTAAAAAGGTGATGAAAAGCGGACGTGTCTGGGGAAGAGGAGAAGATGGGGCACAGGGATGAGGGGGCAAAGGGGAGGGGCGTATTCAGCGGCGGATTATCCGCCGCGGGCGAGCCGAAAATCACGTTTTTCGGCGAAGCGATCTTCTCATGATCAACCGACTGGTTGATTATGAGATAACTTGTAGTCTGAAGAGTTGGCTTGCGCTTGTAGTTTACGGCTATAGTAGTTTCGCCCTTCCGTGCGCCAATGCTTTGCTTGCGCAAGAAGATTAAACGGAATATTTTCCGCAATTCTTGTGCCTGACATCAAATGATCTGATTTTCAAATCATTTTTATGCCGTATGACTATTTGTCGCAAAGCTGGTTGTATTGTTTGATGGACCGGCTATCCCCCTTTTCTCCGGCAAGCTTCCATAATGTACATGCTTTCTGCTTGTCGCGCATTATGCTTTCACCTCCCCCCCAGTACACGATCCCCAAGTTGCATTGCGCCCATGCAAGTCCTTGATCAGCGGCTTTCTGATACAATTCGACGGCTTTGCGCTCATCCTTGGGGACTCCGTAATCTTGGTCATACATGAGGCCCAAGTTGTATTGTGCCCATGCAAATCCTTGATCAGCGGCTTGCTGCAACAATTCGACGGCTTTGCGCTCATCCTTGGGGGACTCCGTAACTTTGCAGATACCTCCTCAGGGCCAACTCGTATTGTGCCCCTGCAAATCCTTGATCAGCGGCCTTCTGAAACAATTCAACGGTTTTGCGTTCATCCTTGGGGACTCCGCGACCTTGCTCATACATGCGGGCCAAGTTGTTTTGTGCCCATGCAAATCCTTGGTCAGCGGCCTTCTGATACAATTCGACGGCTTTGCGTTCATCCTTGGGGACTCCGCGACCTTGCGCATACATGACGCCCAAGTTGTATTGTAAATTTTTCGTTTCTTCGTTGCCCTCATAATATTTAAGACTGTTTTCATACAATTGCTGCGGACTTGGTAAATCAGCTTCCGAGTGCGATATATTGTTCGTCTTGGTTGTTTGCACACTGCAAAGAGGTAAACCGCATTCAAAGTACATAATTATGCTGAATGCTGTATATTTGTTCACCCCATTTTTGATTAAAAAATCCAATGTTTCCGGATATGCTAAAGCTGATGCAGAGATATAATGCCCACCGTGCCACCCAGAAGCACCGCTCTTTATTAAATCACAATAAATTCTCCTCATACAGTTAGGTGTAACATCATGCCTGTCAATAATTTCTTTAGTTCTTGGCTGCGAAAGGACATATGGGAATAACTCATTCTCAATAGTATCAAGCTGGAATTTGGCGAGTTTTTGCGAAATTCGCTTCAGAGTAGAATTCATTGGTCCGATACGAGCATTTTTTTTGCGTGATAAACGGAATAACAATGTAATAATTATGAAAATAATTATGAAAATAATAAAATATATTATTGTTGTTGCTTCCATTATTTTGTCTCTGATATGCTTTCTGAGCAGAACTTAAAATATGATGTTGCTGCACTTTTAATTGATCGCATTCCATTGTAAATATCTGAATTTTTTTGAAAGATAATCGGTGGTTTGATATTCAAATTTTGATCACCTCTTGTATAAGTCAGCAAGTTTAATAACGATTTTCCTTTATCTCTTGCATATTCATTATCTAAATTGACGCCAAGCCCGGATTTTTTGTTTTCAATACGTCGACATCTAGATATGTAATCACTGATTGCACGTTGTGTAAGACCTTTATCTTCGAGAAAATATTTAAAATATTCTTCTTTCATTATCATTACCTATTGATATAAAATATTTATATTAGTTATATTTTTGAATTAAGAAATTCCAAATCTTCACCACGCAGTACACTACTGTCAAGTCCGTTTGATATTGCTTTTTTATACCAGGAAATTGCGGTTGATGTATTACACTTTATACCAATCGTGTCCGGCTAAGGGTTGATAAATATGTTCAAAATCTCCGAGATTTATGCTACAAAAAAGCTGCCAAAACCATTGCAGTTCAAGGAGATTTTGAACATGGCCCACGTTACCACA
>JAITGC010000097.1 GCA_031280915.1 Desulfovibrio sp.
GCCAGTTCCAGGGCTTCGGGCAGTTGCGCGGCGGTGAAGTCGCAGGCGCTGAAACGTATCCCGGACAAGACCCAGGTGGGCGTTGAGAAAATGCGCGATTGCCCCGCCATAATGTCCGCATTGACGATTGCGGAGGCATTCGTGTTCACGGCTTCGGTGAAGGCTTCCGGCGATATGGCCGCTTCCTGAAAGGCCGAGAGCAGAGAACCCTCATAGGGAACAGGGATAGCCAGGGTATTTTTCGGAACCACCGCATCCCAAAAGAGATTGGCCGCGTTGATGGAGAAAGTCTTGAGCGCCTCGTAGCTCAGGGCTTTTTTCAGCGATTCGCCATACTCGCGGGAGGGGATGTGCCGGACGACGATGCAAAGACCGGGAGTTTGCCGTTGCGCCAGCAGCGGCTCCCTGATGCCGCAGAACGGGCATTCGAGATTTGCCCAGTATTCCGCGACCTCGCCCTGGAAGTCCTTTACCGGCCTGCCGTCCAGACAAACCCGTTCCTCAAGCCCTTCGCCGGGCTGATACGGGAGAGCCAGGTCTTTGTTGACCTCCGCTCTCACTCCCGCCTCGACCGCCACGCGCTCCGCTGTGGCGCTGTATGCGGGAAACGCCGAGACAGCGAGAAAACACATTGAAATAACAGCGATAAATCCAGCCATTGCAATTCTCCTGAAGTATGTGATTGATATACGAAAAATGGAATATTTTTGTTGACTATATACCATTTTGCATTTACCTTTGAGGCATGAAAAATGCCGAAAGTACCTGTCTGTGGACGGTTATTTTCAGCCGTAAGGCCGAAAAGCAGACCAAGAAGTTGCCGCAGACCATCGCCGAGCAACTTTATACGCTGAGGAAGGAATTGGAAGCCGCAGGCCCCGCTGTTCCCGGCTGGCCCAACTACGGCAAGATCGTCGGCAGTAAATCCGGTCACTACCATTGTCATCTTAATAAAGGGCATCCAACCTATGTGGTGGTCTGGCAAGTGGTAAACAATATTGTGAGGATTCTGGAGATTCAATTTGTGGGCACACATGAAAAGGTTGATTACAGCCGTTTCAAATAGACGGAGGAAATATATGTTGGCGGAAATGAAACTTGCTTCCGATAACGATGGACGCGGCGTTATCCAACTTGCCGTCCCTCCGGACAGCACGATGCAGATTGCCGAAGTTATTCGCGGAGTGCTTACTTTAGCGGGGCACAAAGTCCGGCGAGTTGATGACGAAGGAGAAGAATGGGTGACGGCCGAAGAAGTTTTTCCTGATGGTAGCCCCGCAATGGCCTTGCGCGGACTGCGCGGCAGAGAAGACTTGACCCAGGTGGAATTTGCGGAGCGCATAGGTGTGAGCCAAAACGCCATATCTGAAATGGAAAGCGGCAAACGGCCTATCTCCACAAAAATGGCCAAACGCATCGGCGAGGTGTTCAACATTTCATATAAAGTGCTACTGTAGAGGCTGTTATTCACGAGTTCGCCTCCTGTCCGAGTTGGAGCAGTTGCGGTACCCGCAACTGCGCTTTTTTGAGGGAAGGATTGGCGTAAAACATATCGCCCCGGACGAGTTGCCCGGAAAAGACGAAATGCGCCTCGCCCTCAATCTGTTCCTGTAAATCGCGCAAAACAACGCGATCTTCCTTTTCCACCGTGGTCTGCATGGAATCCCGGTACTCCGTGGCGTCTTCCTTGACCGAAAAACCGGAAGTGCGCACGACCGTGCTTTGCCCGGCCTGTCCGCGAATCAAATCCCAAGTCTTTTCAGCATCTTGTAATTTCATGAAAATTTT
The DNA here is from genome assembly GCA_031280915.1 of Desulfovibrio sp. GTDB lineage: Bacteria > Desulfobacterota > Desulfovibrionia > Desulfovibrionales > Desulfovibrionaceae > Desulfovibrio. The sequence continues at coordinate 1,789 of JAITGC010000097.1, forward strand.
AATGGATGTGTTGGCCACCATCTGCTGCGCCCCTTTCTTGTCCGCTTCCATGATGCCCGCATAATCCTGGCTGGCGACGATAGCGGCGATGCCCAGGCCCCGGCCTTGGGTCAGCACGACTTCAAAGCCCGGCGTGACAATGGCCGCGTACTCGTCCACGATGCACAGGTACGGCCCGATGCCCACGGCGTCTGTGGGCAGACTTTCCAGCACGTCCGCCGCGTCGCCCTCAATATTCGCCCCCAGGCCCACAGAGCAGGCGTTGCGAATGGCCGAGAGGCTGATTTTGCCGAGGCTGGCCAGTTCAGCGGGGGCCTTTTCCAAAGACGGCAACAAAACAACCAAGATTCTGCGCTGCATGATGGCGTCTGAAATAACATTTAACTATATAATTTTTCACTATATATTTTAAGATGAAATGTTAGATACCCTATAAAATACCCACAAAAAAATTGGCTTGAAAAAAATTTCTTTGGCCCTATTTAGGCAAGCTGCCCGGAAGTGGGCATGAGGGAGAGCAAAAGAGGAAACTTCAGGAGGTAGTCTTTCTTTTTTCGTCATTTCCATCTATGATACTCGAAATATACCTTTTACAGAGGCCACGCGAATATGTTCTTACTGGACGCTTTCAGCAAACGCATTGTGCTGGGTGACACCACCACGCATGGGGGAAGAGTTTCAAGCGCGAGCAGTGAAAATTCTTATGGTCCATATCAGTATGCCCGCTCGGGAGATTCTGTCTATTGCCCCAAATGTGGCGACTACTATCACATTGAGCGAGGCCCTTTGGATCATTATGGACGAGAGTTCCCTTATGCTGTGGAAGGACAGCGCACTTCCTGTGGGGCAACGCTTGTTTCCCGCGATAGCCTTGGCTTGGTCATGCGGGAAGACGACACAATTGCGAGCGTCTTCTCAGACTTTCGTGCCATCGACATTTGCGAATACATAAACAAGTATACAACTGGTGTTAAACCTTATGGTCCTGGCGGTGTGTTCTCGTATTCCGGTGGCACGTCGTCGGCCCCTCAGGCCCGTCCCAGAGAGCAAGAACCGGTGGAGCCGAAAAAAATATCGAAAATCAGAACCGCGCTTTATGTGGATCTAAAAAATGAAGACACGCGCTTCAACGAATATCTGCCATTCAAGATCAGCGTTTATCCCGAAGTTCACGAAAAAAGATTGAACGGCAAAAAAGCGTATGTCGGCGAATTTGACCCAGGCACATATACGGTGACCATCGAACCAACTCCTCCTCCAGACGAAACATTGGGGCCTGTGCCTTATACAGATAATCCCAAATTCCGCCGCGAAGTGACATTAAGCGGTTCAAACCAATACCTGAACATAATCGTAACGCGCAAAGAATCCATAGAATACAATATAATGATGACTTTTCTGGTTGAAGACGGCTCCGTAACCGACCCCGGTAAACCCTTAATTGAACTTTCGGCTCACGCCGACAACGCGGCCGTTCAACCGTTTATTCAACGCTATGCGGCTGA
>JAITGC010000091.1 GCA_031280915.1 Desulfovibrio sp.
TAAAGCGTTGGCGCGGCATTGCCACACGCTATGCGAAGAATACGGTATCATTTTTGGCCGCTGTGCATATTAGGTGCATCGCTATTTGGGCAAAAATCAATTGACGACACTATTTAGAACCCATTGCGCTTTGCCTTCAGGGTCAGGCATCCGCTTTATCCTCAAAAACTTTGCGTCTGGCCTGCCGGTGGGCGTCTGATATTTTTTTCTGGAGCTCTCCCCGTGCGGCGATGAGGTATTCTTCTTCCGTAGCGGGTTCTTCCGAAGTAGTTGCGCGGGCCGGGAAGGGGCAAGGATGGCGCTGAAATCCAAATCGTGCGTGAACACGATATAGCCGCCGTCACGGGCAAAGGCCATAATTTCTCTATCCGGGGCATTTGGCTCGCCAACGCTTGACCAGTGTACAGCCTCCATGCCATGCGTCCGAAAAAATTCTACCCACCGCAGGGCAATGTTCATGTCCAGCAGCAGTTTCATGCGGTCGCCAGCGCCAGTTCCCGCTCTTCCGCCCGCCATGCGGCATACCGCAGGGCTTGCGTAATATCTTCACGCTCAAGATAGGGGTAATACGTCAACACGGCGTCCATATTCCGCCCGGCGGCGAGTTGCCCCACAATCATCCCCACAGTCACGCGCATACCGCGTATACAGGCTTTGCCGCCCATGACTCCGGGTTGCTGGGTGATACGATCAAGCTGCTCCATAGTATTTCTCCTTGTACACTCCGGGGAGGATGCCGATACTTTGCTATTCTTTTATACGCGGCTCCACATTTTTTTCAAATCTGTGGGGCATAGTGTGGGGCGGATTTACCCCACACAAAAAAAGGACTCAGATTTTACTCTAAGCCCTTGAAATTCCTGGCGTCCCCAAGGGGATTTGAACCCCTGTCGACGGCGTGAAAGGCCGTTGTCCTGGGCCGGCTAGACGATGGGGACGCATATATTGGCTGGGCTGCCAGGACTCGAACCTAGATTAGCGGAGTCAGAATCCGCCGTCCTGCCAATTGAACGACAGCCCAAACACAATTTTGTAAGCTTAGGCGAATTGTGGAGGGCTGTCAAGTTTTCGTTGCCGTTTGGCAGAGAAGCTTTTTAGCGGCATCTCTGTACTTATGTTGCGCGGCCTCTTTCGCCGACTGAAGTCCGTTCTGCCTGGCGGAATTCGCGTTCCTTGATGAGCGCGAGCGCCCGTCTGGCAAGCTGGGTAACTTCCGGTTTGGAGATTTGGTCATCGGCACCGACGCTTTGCCCTTTATGCCGCAGTTTGTCGGTAATCAGGGAGGAAAACAGCAGTACCGGCAAGTTGTTAAGTACGGGGTCCTCCTTGATTCTGCTTGTGAGATTCAGGCCGTCCATAACCGGCATTTCTATGTCGGAGACGACCACATGCACAAAATCGGTAATGGGGCGGTTTTCCTCTTCCGCCCGGCGTTTGAACTCCAAGAGTCTCTCCCAGGCGAGTCGGCCGTTGGAAACAATTTCAACTGTAAATCCGGCTTTTTCCAGCAGGTCACGCTGCATTTCGCGCACCAGTGCGGAATCGTCGGCGATAAGGGCGCGGTAGCCGGCATTGACCCAGTCTTCGCCCAAATCGCCCAGGCGCAGGCCGAGTTTGGGATTCAATTCAGCCACTATCTTTTCAAGATCCAGCAGAAAGACGATGCGCCCTTCCAGTTGAACCACGCCGATGACGGTGTTTTTGGATATGGCGGCCACATACTGGTTCGGCGGTTCCACGCTTTCCCAACTAATGCGGTGAATGCGGTTGACGCCGGAAACCATGAAGGCCGTGGTGACATTGTTGAATTCAGTCACTATAGTTTTGGCCTGCTCCTGTTTTCCGGCCTGCTTTTTTTCAAGCCACATGGCCAGATCCACAAGAGGGATGATACGTGAACGTAGATTGAATGCGCCAAGTACGCTCGGAACCTGTACTTCCGGGAGTTCCGTCACCTTGGGCATGCGTATGATTTCCAGAACCTTGGCCACATTGACGCCGTAATATCCGCGATACATGGGGCCGTCACGCGGACGCTCCGGAGAATCCGCAACCGGGGCCGTTGAAGCGACCACTTCGTCCAGAAAAAATTCCACGACTTCCAATTCATTGGTGCCGGCTTCCAGTAGAATATTAGTCTGAGCCATACAGCCCCCCGATGCAGAACGCTACAGCGACGCCAGCCAGATTTCGGCCGCGTCAATAAGGCTTTTCGGTGTGGATGCGCCCGCCGTTAGGCCTATGCGCGATTTTTTCGAAAATTTTTTTGGGTCGAGTTCGTCCACGCTTTCCACAAGCATGGTTTCAATGCCGCTCAAAGCGGCAATATCCGCCAGTCTGCGGGTATTGCCGCTTTGTCTGCCTCCCACGACAACCATAACCTCAACTGTTGCGGCGATGTCGCGAGCCTCTTCCTGACGGCTGCGCGTGGCGTCGCAGATGGTGGAAAGCACCTTCAATTTCCGGAAGCGTTCGCGCAGGATGCGTTTCAGTTGAAGAAACGTTTCTCTGTCTTGGGTGGTTTGCGAGGCCAATACATAGGGCTTGTTTTCCGCAAGATGAAAATTTTCCAATTCAACCCGGCAGTTGAATACATGGGCCTGGCCGTAGGCATAGGAAATAAGGCCCCGCACTTCCGGATGCTCGGCTTCGCCGAACAGAAGCAGAATTTCGTTGTTGCGGGTTGCTTGGGCAATGGATGTCTGGGCTTTTTTCACTCTCGGGCAGGTGGCGTCCACTACAACAGCGCCGCTGGCGCGTGCCTGCGCTTCTTCTTGTCTGGGGATTCCGTGGGCGCGTATAATTACGGAGTCTCCCTTTTGGAGCTCAGAGGCGCTTCGCACGCAGACAACGCCCTGTTTTTCATAGGCCGCGAGTACCTGGGGATTATGGATGATGGGGCCAAACGTGCATATGCGTCCTTTTTCGTGCAGGGTCGAATCAAGTTTTTGCAGGGCGAGGGAAACCCCCATGCAAAAACCGGCTGTTTTTGCCCGGATGACATTCATGCGTCACGTCCTGAAAATTTTTCCGCCTCTTGGGGAACTGGCGAGCTGGCCGAATTTTTGATCGTGTACCAAAAAATATCCAGCGCCTCTTCAACAGCGCGTAAATCGGCGCAACGGCAAAGCCTGTCGCGCAGGGCGCGGGCGCCGGGCAAATCGCGCACATAGCGGGGAATGACGGCGCGCATTTTCCAAAAGCGCGGCTTGTCCGGCGCCAGTTGGCGCGTCAGGGCAATGTGGCGCAGAATCATGGCGCGCAGAACGTCGGTGTCCAACGGTGCGGCGGCCTCTCCCCGGCACAGTTTGAGATGCTCCGCGAAAACAGCCGGATTGCGCAAGGCTCCACGCGCGTACATAAGTCCGTCAGCGCCGGTCGCATCAAGACAGCGTACGCCTGTCCGGGCATCTGTCAGGTCGCCGCTCGCCAGTAGGGGGATGGTCAGGCATTGAGCCAGTTCTGTAAGGGCGTCCCAATCGGCCTTTCCCCCAAAACCCTGTTTCGCGGTGCGAGGATGGAGAGTAAGCCACCCGGCGCCCATATCCTGGAGGCGCAGGGCGAGGGTCTTGAGTCTGGAAAAAGGAGCGCGGGCTTCATCGGGGCAGAGCCGCAATTTGAAGCCGACCATGCCCGGTCCGGCAGCATCGAGCATGACGCGCGCTGCCTCAAGGGCATTACCGGTATTGTCAAGCATGGCCGCGCCAGCTCCCTGACGTAGCACTTTGCGCACAGAACAGCCCATGTTCAGGTCAAACCAGACAAAGCCCTGATCCCGCAACAGGGCGACGGCCCTGCTTAAAAACGACGCTTCCGCGCCGAAAATCTGAATTACGAGAGGGCGGTCTTCTGGCGTAGTGGCGAGTAAATCAGTTGTTTCGGAACTTGCGTATACAAGGCCCTTGGCGCTTACCATTTCGGTGACGCATACCGCCGCGCCGTATTCCCGGCAGAGCAGGCGAAAAGGAAGGTCGCTGAACCCGGCCAGGGGGGCCAGCCAAGGATAATGGCGGCCTATGGGCAATGAGGGTTCAGGCATACATATATTGGGTATGGGGTTTGTCGCGTCGCATATATAACATTTTTCGCAAAATACTCCGGGATAAAACCCTGGTCAATGGACTGGGCGTCATCCTGCGGGAAAGTCATTATTTTGACCCGCCGTGGTGGGAGAGCCGCAACTTTCCGGCAAGGCCGGCGCCGGAAGTGCATTTCAGCAATGGCAAGCTACTTGCATAATCCGATTGCGGGATTATAAGTGCGGTACGGCACAGTCTGAGCAGGGTAAATTGCATGAAGCGTTACAACACGTTTTTGATTATTGCGGTCGGGCTGACAGGCATGTTTGCGCTGGCGGGCATGCTCGCCGGTTTTGTGCCGCGGAACGACGGGGCACTGGTCCGCCGCGCGGCGAGTTCCCACATTATCAGGCCGACGGATGCGGATATGCCCGTTCCCATTCTTGCCATGGGCGACGGCGTACATGTGTGGGCCGTGCGCGAGCCTGTGCTGGCGAACGAAGAGAGCGTCGCACCCCGCCAGTTCCAGAGAGAGGGTCATATCGTTTCCTTCAATAAAGATGGGGTACGGCTGAACCTGGGCCGGAAAGGCGTCATTCTGGAAGAGGGTTCAAACTGCCATGCGCCGTCCTTTGCTCTGGATGGCGTACTCTCACCGTTGTCAGCCTTAACACAGCCGTCCGCCTGCGGCGACGTTCTGGACGCCACAGGCCGGCCCGTGCGCTGGTTCGCCGTGGAGAGCCTTTTGGGTTACAGTCCCTTTCGGCGTTCGGTTCCGGAAAGGGACGTTTTTTTGTCCTGGAGCGGGAATCCGGGGGATGACAGCGTCCTGCAGGCCAAAGCGCGGCGCTACAAGAGTCTGGTGGAAAACTTCGCCCGGCGTTATCAATTGAATATGGATCTTGTCTACGCCATCATATGCAGCGAAAGCGATTTTTCGCCCACGCTCGTCAGTGATAAATCCGCCATGGGCCTTATGCAACTTTTGCCGAGCACCGCCAGTGATGAAGTTCACCGTTTTCTGTACGGTTATCCCGGCGACATCGGCTATGACGATCTACGGGTGCCGGAAACCAACATTCGTTACGGTACAGCCTACTTGCATATTTTGCTGAACAGGTATTTCGGCGATGTGCGTGACCAGATGGCGCGGGAATACTGCGTTGTCGCGGCATACAACATGGGACCGAACCGTTTTTTACGCCTCTTCGGCAAAACCAATGAAGAGGCCATAGAAAATATCAATGCCATGCATGCCGACGATTTGTATGAAAACTTGACCCAGCGTCTGCCCTTGCGGGAAACGCGCTATTATGTCGCCAAAGTAAGGCGGATGAAGGGCGCTTTTGCGGAACTGGGAAAGCTCTGAAATTTTTTCGGAATTCGCCACCTCATTTTTGATGTAGAGCCGGGAAGGAAATGACGGCCGGCAATAAAGCGCGGAAGAAACAAGTGAGCCGCATGTCGCAAAAAGCTGTTGTAACACACAAAGAAAATGGTTACTCTTGGATTTTACGACGTCTCCGCAACGCGGTCGTCGCTTTTTTATTTTTTTTGAGGAGAATTTTAGCATGCAAAGACGTTATTGTGGTTTCGCGTTAACGGCACTGATTTTTCTGCTTCCGGCCCTGACGGGCTTTTTCGGCTCCGGGCCGAAAATCGTCGTTGTGGATATGCAGCGTATCATGCGCGACTCTGAGCCAGCCAAGGCCGGTGTAAAGTTTCTGGAAGACATGCATGCCGGCATGCAGGAAAAAATAAGGGCGATCGAAGCGCGCCTGGAAAAAAATCCCAAGGATGAAGAGGCGCAGAAAGATCTGCAGACCGTGTATATGACATCCCAGCAGCGTATGCAGGCGGAACAGCAGAATGTCGTTACCCTGCTTTATGACGCTATCCAGCGGGTTATGAACGCCTACCGCGAACAAAGCGGCTATGAAGTGATTCTGAACGCGGAGGTCGCAGCCGCTTTTGCGCCGGCTCTGGATGTCACTTCGGCCGTTATTACGGAAGTGAACAAGCAGAAAATTGATTTTAAGCCCATGTCCAAGGAGACGTCATCTGAGGAAAATAAGGCTTCCGAAACTGGAGCGACGGCAGCGGACAAGGCCGGAGACGCGAAAAAATAGTGAGGAAGGGCGCATGGCCACCCGCATTCTCTCCAAGGAAGGTTTGATTCCGGGCAAAACCAGCAAACTTGTCCTCCATGCTCCGGCCATTGCCGCCAAGGCAAAGCCTGGGCATTTCGTCATCATGCGCATGCATGAAAAAGGGGAACGCATTCCCCTGACCATTGCCGATACGGACCCCGAAAAGGGGACGATTGTTATCGTTTATCTTGTGATGGGCAAGAGCACCGCGGTGTTGGAGCACATGGACGCGGGTGATGACATTCTGGACGTTTGTGGGCCTCTTGGGCATCCCACGCGAATCGAAAGGGGGGGCACAGTGGTTTGCGTCGGCGGCGGTACAGGCATTGCCGCCATGCACCACATCGCCAAGGGACACGCCCGGATCGGTAACCGAGTTGTGGGTGTTATCGGCGCGCGAAGCAAAGACTTGCTTCTTTTTGAAAAAGAGCTGGATTCCTTTGCGGATGAGCTTCTGATCTCCACCGATGACGGTAGCTATGGCCGTCGGGGGCTTGTCACGGAGCTTTTGCGGGAAAAGCTTGAACGGGACAATACGGTTTTTGAGGTGGTGGCGGTGGGGCCGGTGCCGATGATGGCCGCCGTTGCCCAGACGACGCGGCCTTTTGGCGTCAAGACGACCGTAAGTCTCAATCCTGTCATGGTGGATGGCATCGGCATGTGCGGAGCCTGCCGCGTGAGCGTTGGCGGCAAAACAAAATTCGCCTGCGTGGATGGCCCGGAATTCGACGGGCATCTGGTGGATTTTGACGAACTCAGACGCCGCCTTTCCGCCTATCGCGATCAGGAAAAGCGTTCGTTTGAACTCTATGAGAAGGCGCGCTCATGAATACCCGAACATCTCGGAAAAAAACGGCCGATCGAGTAGAAATGCCCTGTCAGCCGCCCCTTGCGCGGCGTGCCAATTTTGACGAAGTGGCTCTCGGCTACACAAAGGAAATGGCCATTCAGGAAGCCGCCCGCTGTTTGAACTGCAAAAAACCCCTGTGCGTTTCGGGTTGCCCGGTGCAGGTGCCCATACGCGATTTTATCGCCGAACTTGTTCAGGGAAATTTGGAAAGGGCCTACACCATCATTAAATCCACCAATAGCCTGCCCGCTGTCTGTGGTCGGGTCTGTCCGCAGGAGCACCAGTGCGAGGGCAAATGTGTGCTCGGAGTCAAGGGGCTGCCTGTGGCCATAGGACGCCTGGAGCGTTTTGTGGCGGACGCTTTTCTTGGTTCCGCGCCACTGCCATTGAAACGGAAAACAGTGGAGCGCAACGGCAAAAAAGTGGCTATGCTCGGTGCGGGGCCGGCATCGCTGACCTGTGCCGGCATATGCGCCGCCAATGGTTTGCTGGTGGATGTGTTTGAAGGCCTGCATGAGCCTGGCGGAGTTCTTGTGTACGGCATCCCGTCCTTCCGGCTGCCCAAGGATGTTGTGGCTGCGGAGATTGGCGAGCTTCGCGCTTTGGGAGTGCGCTTCCATCTCAATTGTGTGGGCGGTCGCACGGTGATGCTGGAGGAGCTCAGTAAGGAATATGATGCCGTTTTCATCGGCGTTGGGGCCGGCCTGCCGGTTTTTTTGGGAATTCCGGGGGAAAACTTGGTGGGCGTATTTTCCGCCAATGAGTACCTGACGCGCGTCAACCTGGGGCGCGCCTACGCCTTCCCTGAATATGACACCCCTGTTTTTCCTGGGAAAAACGTCACTGTTTTCGGCGCGGGCAATGTTGCCATGGACGCGGCCCGCACAGCGTTGCGCATGGGCGCGGAAAGCGTGCATATCGTTTACCGGCGTACCAGGGAGGAAATGCCTGCCCGGCAGGAGGAAATTGAACACGCCGAGGAAGAGGGAGTCCGGTTTGCCCTGCTTTCCGCGCCTCTCCGCTTTGAGGCGGACGCGGACATGCGTCTTTGTTCCGTCGTTCTGCAAGATATGGTTCTTGGAGAACCGGACGCTTCGGGCCGCCGCCGCCCTGTGCCCTTGGAAGGGCGAACGCGCGTATTCCCCACAGATCTTGCCATTGTGGCCTTGGGCACCAGGGCCAATCCCATTCTTCTTGAGGCCACGCCGGAACTGGAGCGCACGGAACGCGGTTATATCAGGGCGGATCAAAACATGGGGGAAACATCCATCCCCAATGTTTTCGCCGGCGGAGACATTGTCACCGGGGCCGCCACGGTCATTCAGGCCATGGGAGCCGGCCGGAATGCGGGGCGGGAAATATGCCGCAGGCTCGTCGGGTAAATAGCGAGCACAGGCCAAAAATGAAAAATTTTGGTCATGACTCCAATAAAAATATTTCGCTCTGTTATATAAAGATGTATGTTCGAGAGTAACGATTTCGATTGGAGTATGAATGTGAATTATATCAATCAATTACATACACCCAGCACATCACTCGAAGATGTAATCAAAAATACTGTTCTACTTCGTCCAAATGCTGTTCCAATAGCAGACAATATTGGTCTTGTTTGTTTTGAGTCAGCATTTCCAAACATAAGTGATTTTTTATTAGAACATACACAGGAGATCAATCGTGTCCGGCTAAGGGGTGTTAAATATGTTCAAAATCTCCAAGATTTATGCTACAAAAAAAGCTACACAAACCCTTGCAGCTCAAGGAGATTTTGAACATGGCTCATGCTGCCA
>JAITGC010000033.1 GCA_031280915.1 Desulfovibrio sp.
CGCCGGGTGGTGATGCGGCCCCGGGGCATTCGCGGGACATCCGCGAACATTGGGAAAAAAGAAAGGGCGCTCCCGGAGGAACGCCCTTGGTTGTGAAGTTTGGTGGTGTAGGTCAGTTATGTTTATGAGTGCGAGAATAGATGTACACGACAACAGCCGTTATCAGGCCACCAATGAGAACGTAAAAATAAGGACTCATTTTTTCCCCTCTTTTGTGGAAATTGAAAGCCCATGAAACCATGCTCCAAGGTAGATGAACACCGCCCCCGTGAAGCATCCGGCTTGCCAGTCATCCGGCCTGAAAAACGCGGTGGCGATAAGCGCCACGCCCATCATGCCGAAAATGTTTGACCAGTATTTGAGCATAACGCCTCCCCCACTCAATACCAATTTTTCGATTCCTTGTCCATTGGCGGCCCGGTCGCTCATCACGCCTTTGTTCCGCCCGACATCCCCAACCGTTAAAAAAGGCGGCTCCGAAGAATTTTTCGCCGCCGGCGGGGAAAAAGAAAGGGCGCTCCAAGAGGAACGCCCTGATGTCGGTGAAGTTTTGTGTGCGTTTACGCTACGTGAGCCAGAAGAGGCACGGCCTTTGTAATTTCAGTGAAATATCTCAAAACTTGTCAAGCTTTTTTTGGTAGTGCCCACATGGTAGCCACATGGTGTTGAGCGGGGCATACGCCGGCAGATTCTGAAAATACGTGCTATTCTTCCGTCAATCATGGAGGTCAGACGCAGCATTCGTCGCGCCCGCATCCTCGCCTTGTGTGACTATATCCAGACTGGGGCACGAAGCGGTTCAGAAATCTCCGGCAGGCTTGAAGTTCACTGCCACAGGCATGAAATTGGGCGGCATGTTTGTTTCCTCCGCCGAAAAGAATAGCCGGTTCGCAGCGGCAAGGCAAGGGGCCTGACAATGAGTCAAACCAGCGAATTCGAGGACGTCGGTCAAAACGACCCCCTGGGCCTGGGTTTCAATACCGACGCGCCGGGGCTGCTCAATGACGCGGCCATGCCTGACAACGCGCTTGTACAGCGGCATTTCGAGCGGCGGGCCGCGCGTGAGCGGGACATGGCCGACAGTCTTGGCCAAACCATGCACTCTCTGAGCAACTCCCTTAATAATGACCCCTTCAAGCTGGCGCGGGTCTCGCGGGAGTCACGATTGTCCCCGGCCATTGTTGACGGGGATCTCGCCTTTGCCCAGGAGAAGACGCGCTCGGACAGGTTCGCCGAAAAGATACAGGACTTCAACGAGGACAGCGCCCCCAAAAGCCCTGTGACCATGAATCTCGTCGAAAACATGGAAAGCGGCGCGGACATGCTGGCCCTGTACACGGACGAGGCCCTTCTGCGCCTGGAAAGCCAATTGCCCGAAAACCAACAGACAGGATTCGGACATATCGCCGGCGCGTGGGAAGCGGGAATGCTGCAACGGGAAGCGAACCTGCTGCTGCAGAAGCCGCTCTTTCAGGGCATAGCGCCCACGGAAGAGGAAGAGGCGCGGCTTTCCGTCATAAGCCGGACGCTGCAATATCTGGCCCAACGAAAAAAGGAACTCGGGATTTTGCCGTGGGCGGTACGGGGAACTGTGGAGAGCCTTGGCGTTCCCCTGGCGGGCATGTTGAGCCAGGGCGTACAATTCGCCCCCGTCGGGATGGTGATGGGCGCGGCTTACGGAGCGTCAACCGGCGCGGTAGTCGGCGGGGTTGGGGCCTTGCCCGGCGCTATTGTCGGAAGCATGGAAGGGTTCGGCGCGGCGATGGGCGCCGGGGCCGTGAAAGATATTTTTGAGCAGGAAGCCGCGTCTTTGTACGGCGAACTGCGCACCATGGAAGACGACTACGGCGAGAAGATAAACGACGGCCTGGCCCGCACCCTGGCCATAGCCGGCGGCCTTACTTCCGCCGGACTCGAATATTTGGGCTTCAAGTCTATGGGCAAGGCCATTCCCGGCCTGGAAAAGCGCATTGACAAGTCTTCCGCCGCCGCCGCCCTGACCTGGCTGAACAAAAACCCCTCGACACTGGCGAAGCTTGGCGACGGCGCATTGAAGGCCCTGCGGGGCATCGCGGGCGAGGTGGGCACGGAAGTCGCGCAGGAGCATGTGGGCATGGCCGCCGAAGAGATTGGCCGCCGTTTTTCCGACATGGATATAGCGGCTATCAGCCGCGGTGAATACAGGTCACGCATCGGCGAGGTCGTCAAGGAGACCATTGGCGCGACAATCCTGCCCATGGGTTTTGGCGGCGGCGCGAGGGCGTACCGCAACATACGGCATCAGGCTCGCAAGGACGCGGCCATGTCCAAATACACGGAAAACCGGCATCTTGTCATGGACAAAATGGCGGATGCGGCCCGCAATTCGCGGGTATTCGGGGAACTCCCGGAAGTCGGCGAGGAGCTCGTTACCGCCCTGGCCGAGAACGGGGTTGTGGGCGACACGGTGTACATACGTCCCGAAGCGGCGCAGAGGGTGTTTTTTCAGGAGGGTGTTGAAGAAGGGACTGAGGAAGGTTCCGGAAAAGGCGCAAACGCTGACTTCGGGGCCATTGCGGAGCAATTGGGCATAACCCCCGAAAGCCTGCAGGAGAACCTGGCCCTGGGCACGGACGTGGCCATACCGGTACAGAAGGCCATGAGCCATCTGTTTCGCGACGAGGGTTTGTACAAGGCCCTGCGCGGGGACATGCGCTTTGAGCCTGATATGCCCACGGACGCGGAGCTTGATGAGATTCTGGCCCTGAACGGGAACACGGAAGCGCGGGCGGCCTATATTGATTCCCTGCTTGGCGGCGTTGTGGATGAAATGGACGCCGCGCAAAACAGGCACGACCAGCGCATGGAACTGACGTCCGGCTTGAGGACGCAGCTTGTGAAAGCGGGCTACACGCAATCGCAGGCCGACGCCTACGGGCTGCTGTGGGCGGCCAATGCCGAGCGCATGGCCCCCATGCACAACCAGACGCCGGGCGAGTACCTGCAAAGCCGCATGGCCGGCTTCACGGCGATGACGCCGGAGGAATTCGAGGCGCTGGACAGCGAGAGAATGTATGAGCAGCTCATGGCCGAAATGGGAGTAAAAAAGGGCATGAGCGCGGCGGCCAGACGGCGCGTGTTGCAACCGGAATTTGGCTACGCATGGGGCAAGCTTAGCCAGGAAAGCATCATCAACGCTTTCGGCAAAAGCGTTTACAACCAGCTTCGCAAGCAGTTCGGGGTAGGTTTCTTCGCAAAAAAAGGCCAGGGAGTTTCTTTCGACGTGCTGGCAATGGAATTTGCGAGCATGGAGCGCGGCGGGTATTTCAACAACAATGACGTTGACGGCTATGAATTCGCCGAAAAAATCATGATGCCTCATGACGAGTTTGAGACAGGCTGGAAAAATATGATGGCCCGAGGAAGCTATAACCAGGCGGCCATGTACCGCAGCAATGCTGAAAACGTACACGATTTCATAAATGAAGCGACTGCTTCTCCACCAGCCGGATCCGCGCCATTCTTTCACCTGAAAAATGATTTCGGTGATACGGTTATTGAACTTGGCGCGTTTCAGGTCAGGCATATCAAGAATGGACATCAGGATTTTACGGAATGGGAGCGCATACCGGAAGTTATTGAAACAAGCGGCGAACGTATTGCGATTGGGAAAAACAAGGCAACCGGCACAGATACTTTTGCGTACATATTGCCGGATAATGGCAGCTCGCTTGTTGTCATCGCCACTCCTGATGTTGGCGGCAAAGGCCGCAAGAGCAAGGCAACAAGAACGGTGGTTTTAACGGCGTTCCGTGATAACGCAACGGCGGTCAACAATTGGATTGCAAACAAAAAGGCCGCTTTGTCCCAGAGTACAGGGGAATTACTGCCTAACCCTGACGCGCCTGGCGTCAATCCCTCTGGCCCTCAAAGCGGCGTTGAAAACAGCATCTCCCGGATTAACGAGGAAGTCAATACCTTGCTCGGCAAAGTCAACACCTTTAACCAGGCCGCGCCGACGGAAGGGACGATTGACGTTGACGGCGTTGAGCGGCCTGTGCAGAACAGCGAAGGCAGACAGATTCACCCGACTGTCGAGGGCCAGAAAGCTTTCTGGCGCTGGTTCGGGGACTCCAAAGTTGTGGACGAGGATGGAAGACCGCTGGTTGTGTATCATGGGACAGACCATGATTTTCAAGAATTTTCTGGAAAAAAATCCGGGGAGGGTAACGCTGGAATCGGGAAAAATACTTTTTATTTTTCAGATTCCGCGGGAACATCCGGGACATATGCCGGAACTGAGATTGTATTCGAAACAGCGCAATATAACAAAGAACTACAGAAATACGTAATGGTGCCGTTCGCAGAACCAATGTATCGGTCCTATGAAAATGGTTCTATTTATCCTGTTTATTTGTCGATTAAAGATCCACTTATTGTTGATGCTAAAGGAAATTCTTGGGAATATATTGAATTTGGCAAAGGCGTGAAAGACTTAGATATGATAGCGAAGTATGCAAAGAAGAATAAAAAATCCGGGTTAATAGTAAAAAATGTTATTGATACAAAATTTAAAAGAAATATTAAGCGCATAGCGACAACCTATGTCGCCTTCTCTCCTGAACAAATCAAGTCCGTCTTCAACCGGGGAACCTTCGACCCCAAAGACCCGATGATTCTGCATCAGAGCAGGGACAACGCCCCCGGCCCTTCCGGCCCTCGGGGGGCAATCCGTCAAATGGACGATGGGCGCTGGCTCGTCGGCCTGTTCAGGAACAAGAACGCCTCCACCGTCATCCATGAAACAGGGCATTTCTTTCTGGAGAACCTGCGGGAAGCGGCGGGCCTTGAAAACGCGCCGGACTGGGTAAAGGAAAGCTGGGCGGCCCTGCAAAGCGTGTACGGCTTTGAGGGCTTCCCCGACGGCCAGGCATGGGTTGACGTTCAGGAGCGTTTCGCCCGCGAGTTTGAAGCCTATACCCGTGAAGGCAAGGCCCCGGCGAACGAACTGCAAGCCGCCTTCAACAGCTTCCGCAACTGGCTGACGGAGATTTACCGCAGCGTGAAAAAGCTGCTGGGCGGCGACGAACTGACGCCGGAAATACGGGAGGTCTTCGACAGGCTGCTGGCCACGGACGAGGAAATTGACGCCGCGCGAAAGGCCGGGGCCGACACGTCGGTTATGGACAGCCTTGCCGATGACGCGGACGTAAGCCCGGAACTCAAGGACAGGTACGCGGCCCTTGCCCAGAAGGCGCTGGAAAACGCGCAGGCGGTCGTGGCCAATCGGCGGCTTGTGGAGCAGCGGGCCAAGGAGCGGGAATTGCGGGCCGCCGCCACGGAGAAAATCGACGCCGACCCCGCGTACCGGACAATCAATGAAATACGCGAGCGCGGCGGGCTGAACCTTGACGCCCTGCTTGAGCGCGTGACAGAGGACACGGCATACCGTTTACGCGACAAATGGCACGAGCGCGGAAAAAAGTGGCTTGTCACCCGCAAGAAGGATTCCGTTGACATTGACGAGGCGGTTGCCGCGCTGGACGCCGATACCCCGCAACAGATGGTGGGGGCGCTGCTCTCCATGCCTTCACGGGCCGAAGCCATACAGGCGGAAGTGGACGCCGGGCTGGCCCAATGGGAAGCGGACTTTGACGGCTCCATAGAATACAGCAACGCCATGGACGAAGCCCTGGCCGTTGAACTGGAGGCGCTTACGGGCGAAAGGCAGGCGAGCGCGGAGGCCCTGCGGCGCGAGATGGACTTGCGGGCGGGCGTGAAAAAGGCCGCCGAGGTCGATGCCGAATACAAAGCTTTGAAAGCCGGGCTGCGCAAACAGAATCAGGTATTGCGGGCGGCGCTGAAAGAATGGAAAGCGGCCAGGCTGGCGGAAGACGCGCAAGCCCGCCAGGCGGCCAAAGAGAAGCTGGCGCAGGTACGGGAGCAGGAACGGCTCAAACGGGCGGCCCTGGGCGCGGCCTATCGGATGCGGATTGAGCGGGCGAACATCATTGCCCAGATTCGCAAGGCGGCCCAAAGCAAGACCGTCGAAGACGGCTACAGGCAGCAGCTATTGCGGCTCGTCGCCCATTTTCGCGGCCTGGGAACGCCGTCAATGGCCCCGCGTGACGCGGCGAACATGCCCACGCTCACGGAATTTATGGGGCAGAACATGGGCCTGTTCGAGGAAGAACAGGGTCTTTTGCCCGACTGGATTTACGCCGAATCGGGCCGCGCCGGGGCGGCGGCCTTCAATGACCTGACAATTGAACAGATGCGCGACGTTCACCGCGCCGTCAAACTGCTGGAGCACAAGGGCCGCCAATACGGCAAACTGCTTGCCCAGGGGAAAAAGACCGAAGTTCTGCTTGTGGCCCGCCAGTGCGCGGAACGCATGGACAAGCTTGGCGGCAAGCGCCACCTCAACGCGCAGGACAGGGAATCCTTCCTGGGCAAGCTGCGCGGCGGGCTGCGCGGCGCTCTTTCGTCCATAACCATCATGCGGCATTTGTTCAAGGCCCTGGACAATTACAGCGAAGACGGGCCGCTGGCGCGAAACCTGACCAATGTGCTGCAAAAGGCGCAATCGGCTGCCCTGCGTTTGAGCAGAATCGCCAACGACGCCGTTGTGGCGGCAGGGCGGCATCTCGGCAAAATCGACCTGAAAAAGGCCTTCGCCATTGACGGCGTACCCCTGACCGAAGACGTACAGCGTGACTGGGGCGGGCTGTGGACGATGGAGAAAGTTCTTTCCGTGGCCCTGAACATGGGCAACGCCGGGAACATGAAGGCGCTGATGACCGGCTACGGCTGGAGCGCCGAACACGTGCGGGCCATCACGTCCAGGCTGACGGAAGAGCAGTGGAAGTTCGTCCAGGGCGTATGGGACGCCATAGAGACGCTGTACCCGGCCCTGTCCGAAGCCTACGAGACACTGCACGGTGTGCCCATGCAAAAGGTCGAAGCCGCGCCCTTTACGGTTCAAACGGCGGACGGGCGGACAATTCAGTTGCGCGGCGGGTATTATCCGCTCATGTTCGACAGGAATTTCAGCGACCGCGCGGCGGATCAGCAGAGCAAAGACGACCTGCTCAACGGCATCGAGGCGGCGCAGCGCGTCCCCAACCCCAAGAGCGGCATGACCAAGACACGGCAGGGCGGAACGCTGCCGCCAAGGCTGTCCTTCAGCGTCATCAGCGACCACATACGGGATACGGCGCATTACGCCAGCCATGCCGTGCCGTTGCGGGACGCCGTGCAGCTCGTGCGCAATCCCGTGTTCCGCCGGTCTTTTGAGCGGGCCGCAGGGCAGGAGAACTACAATCTGCTCCTGCCCTGGCTGCAGGGCATAGCCAGGCCGGACGGCCAATACGCCGGAAAACTTCAGAGGGCGCTGGAAAAGCTCGGAACGCTGGGCACACTCTACGCCCTGGGCATGAACATGAAGAGCGCCATTTTGCAGTTGACCAGCGTGGGCAGTTCCATGATGCGAATCGGCCCGGCGAGATTTTTGATGGGGTGCGCGTCCATGCTGCGGCAGCCGCGTGAAAGATGGGAGCTTGTGCGGGAGAAGAGCGAATACATGCGCAACCGCTCAAGCATTTTCGACCTGTCGGCGAGAACGGCCTTCAGCAACATGACGGGCGCGAGGCTGGTCAGCGGCGGCAAGGTTTTCACCGTTGAAAACGTACAGCGGGCGCAGATGGGGCTGATTGTGGCCCTGGACGCCGCCGTGGCCTATCCGACCTGGATTGGGGCCTATGACAGGGCCGTGGCCAAGGGCATGACCGACGAGGACGCCGTGACGGCCGCCGATTCGGCGGTGATTGAAGCGCAGGCTTCCGGCGGCGCGATGGACGTTTCCGAAGTGATGCGCAATCGCGGCTGGATACGCTTTCTCTGCCCGTTCATGAGCTTCGCGCAGAACGACTTTAACCGCAAAAAATACTACTCCGGGGCCTTGAAAGAGAAGCTGACCACGGGG
>JAITGC010000099.1 GCA_031280915.1 Desulfovibrio sp.
CGGCGGAGCGCTGCCAAAGTGCCTTTGTCAACGCTCTCAGGGCATTTCATCCTTGAAATGCCCTCAGAGTGATGACAAACCCCGCAAAGCCGGGTTTTGTAAAGGCACGCCCGCTTCGGGGCCTTGCGGCGCAAGTGAATTGCGCCTGCCACTCGCGGCGGAGCGCTGCCAAAGTGCCTTTGTCAACGCTCTCAGGGCATTTCACCCCTGAAATGCCCTGGCGGCGGGGCGGTGGAATGAGACAGGTAGACAAGTTCCTCCGCCGGGGCGATCAGTTCCTCCAGTAAGCCCCCTCCTTGCATCGGCTGCCCGAAAAGCGCCGCCTGTTGCTCGTCAAGGCCACGCCTGTCCACTGCCCTGGGCAAGGAAGAGACGAGGGTCTGGGCCAGGCGGAAAGCCAGAAGCCAACCCTCCGCTCCGGGAAAAAAGAGATCAGCCGCCCGCGTGAACCCTTTCCGCGCCGTATGCCAGTATTCCAGCGCCGCCTCGCTGGGGACAAGAGAAGCCGCTGTGCACAACGCCGCGTGCAAACTGTTCAGGGCAGCGCCCGGCAGACCGGCGCGCCAGCCGGCGAGCCAGGGAGTACGGACAAAAAAAAGCCTGTGTTGCAACGCCAGGCGCAAAAGGGCATGGCTCCGCCTCAGGGCCGAAAGCAACGGGGCGTTTTCCCTGGTATCCGGCCAAGACGGACGAACTCGCCGCAGATCCCATTGCCGGACAAGGGTGCAAGCGGGCTTTGCCGGCACCAGTACGCCCACCACAGCGGCCAGCCAGGCGTTGGCTTCCGGGCTGTGGGGTGTTTCCAGATGCGAATAGCTCAGCGCATAGCGCCCCAAACCGTATCTTCCGCTGACAGCAAGAGGCTGCCCCGCCAAAAAATCCGCCGAAAGATTAACGCCGTACACCTCTTGCCAATGGGCGAAAATATGCTTCGGTATGCGTCTGAAGGACATGTCGGCGATACAAAAATCTCTGTCCGGCTCGCTGTAATCCGCCAGCACCGACACAGCCGCGCTCCCGCCGTTTTCCATCTCGAAACGGCCGGGCCACCATACGGGCAGGCTCAGGCAGCCCTGCCGCACACCCTTTCGCAAAAGACCCGGCGGGACAAATTCGTTTTCCGCCCTCATGCGCGCCAGAACATGGCCGGAAATCAGATGGTGCAGCCGTTCGGCGTAAACGGCCCGGCGCAAGGGGCATATTTGCAGGCCCTGTTCCTTTGGCTCGTGGCTCAGGGCAAGACCCGCGCCGCCGCAAAAGCCCAGATAGCTCCCGCCGCGTTCCACAAAGAAGCGCACGGCTTCCCGGCCTCTTTCACCCAGGGCAAGAGCCTTGCGCCGCGCGCTGCCGCCGGGGACGAGCAAGAGAGACGCCTGCTCCGGCTTGCCTAAAAGCGCTCCATCGGCTATGTCTTTGGCCTTGAGCAAACGACAGGACAGCCCCAGGGACATCATGGCCCGCCAGGCCATCAGCCCCCAGATATGGGAGGCGTCCCAGAGAATGTGAACCACCGGGCTTTGTTCCGGGGTATTTTCCGCGGCAATCATGTCCCCCACTATTGCCGCTTTACATGGAGAAAGCAAGATGGCGGAACCGCTCCCCAAAGGCTATGAACCCAAAGACGTTGAAGCCCGTTGGCGCAAACACTGGGAAGAGACCCGCGTTTTTACGCCGGATCCCGGCGGCCCCGGCGAGGCCTTTTCTATCGTCATACCGCCTCCCAACGTCACCGGAGCGCTGCATATAGGCCATGCCCTCAACCTCACCCTTATAGACGCGCTCTGCCGCCATGCCCGGCAAAAGGGCAAAAACGTGCTGTGGATTCCCGGCACGGACCACGCCGGCATAGCCACACAAAATGTGGTGGAACGCGCTCTGGCCCATGAGGGAAAAAATCGCCGGGACCTCGGGCGCGAAGCCTTTGTGGAGCGCGTCTGGACCTGGAAAGAGGACTACGGCAACCGTATTCTCGACCAAATCAAGGCCCTCGGCGCTTCAGTGGACTGGAGCCGCCTGCGCTTCACCATGGACGAAGGGCTTTCCGCCGCCGTCCGTAAGGTTTTTGTGCGGCTCTATGATGAGGGCCTCATTTACAAGGGCAAGTATATCATCAACTGGTGTTCGCGCTGCCATACGGCCCTGGCCGACGACGAGGTGGAGCACGAACAGCGGAGAGGCAGACTCTGGCGGGTGCGCTATCATCTTGCAGACGGCTCCGACTCCATTGTCGTCGCCACCACGCGGCCGGAAACCATCCCCGGCGATACGGCGGTCTGCGTTCACCCCGACGACGAGCACTATCAACGTGTTATCGGCAAAACCGTCCTCGTGCCCGTACTCGGACGCGAAATTCCCGTCATCGCGGATGCCTATGTGGACAGGGAATTCGGCACCGGCGCGCTGAAAGTGACTCCCTGCCACGACCACAACGACTGGATGCTGGGCAACAAGCATCATCTCCAATTCATCCAGGCCATAGATGAAAACGGCCTCATGACCAGCGAGGCCGGCCCGTACGCCGGCCTCGCCAAAGACGCCTGCCGGAAAAAAATTGTGGCCGACATTGAAGCAGCCGGGGATTTGGCAGGCAGCGAAGATATGGAGCACGCCGTAGGGCATTGCTACCGCTGCCGTACGGTGGTGGAACCGCATGTCTCCGAGCAATGGTTTGTGGCTGCCACGAAACTGGCGCCGGCCGCGCGTGCCGCCATACCGGAACTGACACGAATTTACCCCGAATCCTGGATAAAAACCTGGAATCATTGGCTGGACAATATCCGCGATTGGTGCATCAGCCGCCAGATATGGTGGGGGCACCGCATCCCGGCCTGGACATGCCCCGCCTGCGGCCAACTGACTGTGGCCGAAGACGCGCCTTCGGCCTGCAAGACATGCGGCGCCAACGGCCTGATACAGGAAGATGACGTTCTGGACACCTGGTTTTCCTCCGCCCTGTGGCCTTTTTCCACCATGGGCTGGCCGGAAAAAACAGAGGATCTGGAGCACTGGTATCCGACATCCGTGCTGGTGACCGGCTTTGACATTCTCTTTTTCTGGGTGGCCCGCATGATGATGATGGGGCTGCATTTCATGAGCAAACCGCCCTTCAGGCACGTGTATCTTCACGCCCTTGTACGCGACGCCGAGGGGCGAAAAATGTCCAAATCCACAGGCAATGTCATTGATCCGCTGGTCATGATAGACAAATACGGCTGCGACGCCCTGCGCTTCACCCTTACGGCCTTTGCCGCCATGGGCAGGGACATCCGCCTGTCCGAAGAACGTATTGAAGGCTACCGCCATTTTGTGAACAAATTGTGGAACGCCGCGCGCTTTGCCCTTATCCATCTTGAGGACATGCCGGCAGAAATCACCCTTGACAACGTGAGCGGCTTGCACAACCAGTGGTTGCTGCACCGCCTGGAGGCCGTCAAGAAGGGCATGGACGGGGCCTTTGCCGAATACCGCTTCAACGACGCGGCCCAATTGGGCTACAAATTCCTGTGGAATGAATTCTGCGACTGGCACCTGGAACTTATTAAACCGGATTTGCAGTCACAGGACACGGAGCGCGTCAAGACCGCCAAGTATGTACTCTGGCTCACCCTGCGCGAAACGCTTGTTCTGCTTCACCCCATCATGCCTTTTGTGACGGCGGAAATCTGGCAAAGTCTGCCGGCCGCCGGCCAGGTCACGGACATAGCAACAGAAGCCTGGCCCACGGCCCGACCCGGTTGTGTGCGCGAAAATGAAGCGCGCCGTATGGAATTTATTCAAGAAATCATAGTGGCGACGCGTACCATCAAGGCGGAATTGAACATAGCACCCACGCGGAAAACCGCTCTGCTCATCCATCCTGTGGACGAGCGACAGGCCGCGCTGCTGGAAGCCTGCCGCGAGATGATCATCGCGCTGGCCCGCCTGGAATCCCTGCGCATCGACTCGCCGGCCGACGCGCCAAAAGCCTCGGCATCCGCCGTGGTGCAAGGCTGTCAAGTGATTATGCCCCTCAGGGGCGCTGTTGACCTGGCAAGCGAACTGTCCCGCCTGGACAAGGAACTGCTCAAGGTGGAAAAAGATCTCACGGCTGCCGACAAAAAACTCCACAATGAAAGCTTCATTGAACGCGCGCCGGAGGAAGTGGTGCGGCGTGAACGGGACAACGCCGCAAGGCTGCGGGATGCCAGAGAAAAACTGCTGGCCCTGCGGCAACGGTTCGCCGAGGCGCTCATGGACGGGGAAGAATGAAAACCGCCGCCGCTCGTCCCGCCCTGGAGAACAATTTCAGGGAAAAAGTTTCTTGACAGGCGGCCTCCGGCAATATTATGTAGTCAAGTCCCAAGCGCGGGAGTAACTCAGTGGTAGAGTGCAACCTTGCCAAGGTTGAAGTCGCGGGTTCAAATCCCGTCTCCCGCTCCAAAACCGGCGGCATGGCCAAGTGGTAAGGCAGAGGTCTGCAAAACCTTCATCTCCAGTTCAAATCTGGATGCCGCCTCCAAAAGAACATAACAGCCGAATTTAAGATAGCCCAAAATGTCTCGGAACACGGCAAAACAAGAGAAGGACTATCTGGATTCGGCTTTTTTTGTCTTCAACTCATGTCATAAATCGGCCAATGGCCGATTTATGAAGACCGCTCCGCCACATCGGCAACGCTGAAGTTGCCACACAACAGCAAACCGACCGAGGGAAAAGGCGAACAACCAGAGCGATTTCACTTTGAAATTGCTCTGGCGGCGGGGCGAACGTCTCGCCGCTCACTGCCAAGGCGTAGGCGAAATTTACTTTCGCCGTTAAGCGCCGCAGCAAGTGTCAAAGTTAATCTGCTCTATAAGGATGCCAAATTCAGGGCCAGGGGGCGAAAGATAATGAGCCGACGGATGAGACCCCCTGCCTGTCAAGGCCACGCAAAAATATTCCTTTTTTTAAAAATGAACTTGACATTCATTTTCGTGAAATCTAATGTTGATGAAAACTAATGATCACCACTCCAAAAACCGTGATTACGCGAGAAGACACCGCGCCGCAAGCGGACAAAAACAGAAATATGCAAAAGCGGACGCTGACGGCCCTCGACGGCAAAGATACTTCTTGTGAATAAAACAGGGCTGCCGGAGGGAAAAATTTTGTGCGGACCCTATTTTTTGAAGCAGCTTGTTCCAGCAGGCGCAACAGCGGATTGGCAGAGGATTCTATGAAATTCGTGTACGGATGCATTGTTGTGACCATGCTTCTCTGTTCTTCATCTGCTCTGGCCGGAGTATCTTTGCCCGCTCCGCAACAGGCCGGGGGCATGGGACTGTTCGAAGCGCTCAAAAAACGCTCTTCCGCCACCGGCGGAGATTTCTCTCTTGCCGAGGTAACGCGGGAAGAACTTTCCACCATTCTCTGGGCGGCCAGCGGCCTAAACAGGGGCGACAAAGGATGGACTGTCCCCATGTGGCGCGGCGTGCCGCCGTATTGCCGGGTGTATGTGGCAGCCAATGACGGGATCTTCCTGTACGACTGGAAAAACCACAGTCTTGAAAAAATCTCCAATGAAAACATCAAGGGCAAAATCGGCAAACAGTCTTTTGTCAAAAAAGCCTACTATGTTCTGATTTTCGTTTCCGATGCGGAAATCCTGTCCCAGTTCAACAGCACTGACATCACCCGCGACTTCAGCCATGCGGCTGTGGGGGCCATGACGCAGAATGTCTATCTGGCCTGCGCCGCACTGCAAATCGGCACACGGTATATACACGCCATAAATGTTGATGAAATTGTCCGGGCGCTGGAACTGCCGCAAGGGGATATCCCCATCGCCCTCATGCTCCTCGGAAAATAACTCTCAAGCCCGCAAGGAATGCCGCCGTGACAACGCTCCATATATTGGAAAAGAAATTCATATTCATATCATTTGTACTCGTTCTGGCTCTGTGCGCCGCGATTCCTCTCTCCGCTGAAACGGCGCAAAAAAGAATCTATGCCAATTGGAACGAAATAGCGCATGAAATGGCCGTTCTCCTGGACAAATCTTATGAGGCATATTTTCGTAAGGATGTTGAAACCGCGAAAAATCTGGTCAATGAGGCATACTTCGGCTTCTACGAAAAAGAAGGCTTCGAGCGTACCGTCATGACGTATATTTCCGGCAAGCGCGGTTCGCACATAGAATACCAGTTCCTGACCATCAAATCACTGATGACTGAGGGCACGCCCAACAAGGAAGTTCGCGCCGCCCTTGATTATGTGATCAAATTGCTGCGGGAAGACGCCGACAGTCTTGACGGCAAAGAAGGGAAAAGCCGTGTCAGCGTTTTTCTCGCCTCATTGATGATTATTCTGCGCGAAGGGCTTGAGGCGATCCTCGTTGTCGCGGCAATGGCGGCCTACCTGACGCGATCCGGCAATACAGCGCAAACACGGATGGTCTACTTTGGTTCCGCCCTGGCCATTGTCGCCAGTATCGCCGCCGCTTTCGCCATGCAAAAAATCTTTCAGGTCAGCGGGGCCAATCAGGAAATAATTGAGGGCGTCTCCATGCTGCTGGCCTCAGTGGTGCTTTTCTTTGTCAGCAACTGGATGTTCTCGAAGGCGGAAGCCGAGGCATGGAAGAACTACATACAGGGCAAGGTGCAGAGCGCGGTTGAAACGGGCAGCGGCATCGCCCTCGGTGCGGCCGCCTTTCTGGCCGTATTTCGTGAAGGGGCTGAAACCATCTTGTTCTATCAGGCCATGCTGGCGGACGTGCAATCCGAAACAGATGTGGTATGGGGCGGGCTGGGCGTGGGCTGCGTTGTCCTGGCCGGCATTTTCATGGTGATACGCTATGGTTCGCTCAAGCTCCCATTAAAGCCCTTCTTTATGGGAACCAGCGCACTCATGTATGTCCTGAGCGTCGCCTTTGCTGGCGGCGGTATCAAAGAATTGCAGGAAGGCGACCTTGTCGGCGTGACCCCTGTGAATTTTATCCCTTCCGTTGACCTGCTCGGAATCTACCCGACCGTGGAGACTCTGCTCCCGCAGACGGCGCTGGTGTTGCTTGTTCTCGCCTCAATCATTCGCTGCCGGGCCAAATCAAAGGGCGCAAAGGAGGGGTAATTCCGGTTCATCTCTATGTGTTTTCAGTCACATTCCATTCACCTACAACGTTTCGATGGAGGTTTTCATTATGATGCAGAATTTTGTTCGCAAACTGCTTGTTCTGGCGGGTGTTCTTTCCCTTTCCCTGGCGGCCGCCTCGGCCAATGCGGCGGAAACTCCCTTGGGCATGGGAGCGCTTGGCGCCAAGGCCGCGCCCGCTCCCGGCTCCGACGAAGCCAAGGGGTTTAAAGAATACCCCTTGGGAGACGAACATAAAGTCGGCCCCCTGGCCATTGCCGGCGTCTATTTCCAGCCCGTCGACATGGAACCGGCGGGCGCATCCGGCCTGCCCGCCTCCCAGTCCGACATGCACCTCGAAGCGGACATCAAAGCCGCTGAAGGCAACAAGCTCGGCTACGGAGCGGGCGACTTCGTGCCCAATCTGACCGTCAGATACAAGGCGCAAAAGCAAGGCGGCAGCAAAGTTATCGAAGGGAACATGATGCCCAT
Organism: Desulfovibrio sp.; assembly: GCA_031280915.1. GTDB lineage: Bacteria > Desulfobacterota > Desulfovibrionia > Desulfovibrionales > Desulfovibrionaceae > Desulfovibrio. The sequence continues at coordinate 7,576 of JAITGC010000099.1, forward strand.
GAGCGCTTCCGACGGCCCGCATTACGGCAGCAATGTGAAGCTTGACGGCCCCGGCAGATACAAAATCACTTTCATCGTTGAAAGCCCGGAAAAGCAGAATTATCTGCTGCATGTGGACAAGGAGACCGGCGTCCCCGGCAGGTTCTGGAAAGAACCCATAACGGTTTCCTGGGACTTTGATTTCGTGCCCAGAGCTTGGTAGATTTTTCCGTAAACGTTCCGTCCGCCGCGTCTGGGGCTGACGGAACGTTTCAACCGGAGGCGGAGCGCTCGCAATGCGGCCGGAAACGGCCGGGCGAAGACTCTGCCTCCGGTTGCGAAAATCGTGAACCGCATGGGAATCGCCCGCGACGTCGGAGAACATCATGCCGCATTATCTGATCAAGGTGACGGACAACACGCTTCACGCCGTGATCGTTTTTTCCCTGCTCGCTCTTCTGGCCGCGCTTGTGTTGCGCAAAGGAGATCGGGCGCCCATGGCCTGTGGCGTCGCCCTCGGCTTCGCCATCGCCCTGACCTACGCCATACTCAAGCGGAATACCGGTTTCGCCGTACGGGAATTTTACGACCTTGGGGTCATAACCCCTTCACTTCTTTTGCAATTCGTTATGTTTGCTTCATTATGGCGCCTGTTTGCCGAAGGCAAAAAGACAGGCATGGCGGGGCGCTCTCTTATCACCCTGTCACTGGCAAGCCTGACCGCCTATGCTCTGCCCAACATCATGCTATATCCCTTCGAGTTCGCGGTGGGCATGGAATCCGTCTTCAACACGGAATTTCTGTACCGCGTCATCGGTTATAGCCTCGGTCTTTTGCTCATGTTCCTCTTGGGTCTGGGCATCTTCAAAATTTCCTCAAGGCTGCCGCGCCGTTTTCTCCAGGCTCTCTTTTTCGCCGTGCTGCTGGTCTTTTGCGCCAAGCTGGCTCTTGAAATGACGCAAATACTGGTGGCCCGGAGCATGGTGCCGCGCGGCCCCCGGCTGATGTCTCTGGTTATTTTCGTTCTGACCCATGTCAATTGGTTTGCTTTCGCCATAATGGGGCTTGTTTTCTTTTTTACGGCCTCACTCGTCGCGCGGATACGCTTCGAACCGCTTCCGGATGGAAACCCCGCTGTTCGCCGCAAACGAAAAGCCGGAAACAGAAATCTGTATCGCCACAGTGCCTGCGTTTTCTTCTGCCTGCTCGTTTCCGCCCTTACGATCACGGAAATCCGGGCCTACGCCAACAGGGAAGTGGAAATATCCCCTCCGTTGGAGATAGCCGCCGTGGATGGAAAAATCCTGCTCCCCATCGAAACGATCAATGACGGCAACCTGCACCGTTTCCAGTACAGGAACGCGAACGGCGCCATTGTCCGCTATATTGTCATCAAAAAATCGGAAACAGCCTACGGAGTGGGTCTTGACGCCTGCGACATCTGCGGCCCGTCAGCGGGATATTACCAGCGCAAGGACAAGGTCATATGCAAGCTGTGTGATGTGGTTATGAATACCTCTACCATCGGTTTTCCCGGCGGGTGTAATCCGGTGCCGCTCCGGTTCAGCATTTCGCAAGGCAATATGGTCATCCTGGCGGCGGATCTTGACGCGGAACAGGCACGATTCCGGTAAAGCGGTTCAACATTGAAAATGTTCGGCCGCTCAGCGCGGATTTTCAAAAAAATCCGCGCCGCGAAATGCTTGCAAGACGAACTTGCTTCGCCGTCAAGCAAGCATTCCAAAATGAAAAGGCTTTAGAGCAATTTCACTTTGAAATCGCTCAGGCGGCGGGGCGAACGTCTCGCCGCTCACTGCCAGGGCGTAGGCGAAATTTACTTTCGCCGTTAAGCGCCGCAGCAAGTGTCAAAGTTAATCTGCTTTAAGGGGAGGCAAATGTTCTGGAAAATAATCTTCGGCGCGCTGACGCGCCAGAAAAGCAAACTCGCGCTGATTGCCTTCACGGTGGCCCTTGGCGTTTCGCTGGCCACAGCCATGCTCAACGTCATGTTTGACGTGGGCGACAAGGTGAACCAGGAGCTGAAGACCTATGGCGCCAATCTGAATGTAGTGCCTAAAGGCCTTTCCATCCTCGGCGAGATGTACGCTCTGGATCCCGCTGAAGAAGTCGCCAAACGGCCCGAACAACATCTCAGGGAAGAGGATCTCGTTAAAATCAAAATGATCTTCTGGGCCTATAATATTGTGGACTTCGCGCCGTATCTGGAAACAAAAGTGATGCTGGGGGGGCAGGCCGTCACCATGATGGGCACGTGGTTTGACAAGCATCTGACCCTGCCCACAGGCGATGAAGTGGATACCGGCATGGCGCGCATGAAATCCTGGTGGGACGTGACCGGTTTCTTTGTTCGGGACGATGAGACGCACGGAGTCATGCTGGGCGCGGCGCTCGCCGCCAGACTCAATCTCGGAGTCGGCGACTCCTTCCCCATTGCCGGGGGGGACGGCGAAGCGCTGGGCGAATTCATCGTGCGCGGGGTGTTTCACAGCGGCGGTGACGAGGACAATCAGATATTCGTTCCCCTCCGGCTTGCGCAACGGATCGCGGGCAAGCCCGGACTGGTTCAGCGCGTGGAGGTCAGCGCCCTGACCACGCCGGAAAACGAATTGGCGCGCCGCGCCGCCCAGGACCCGAACAGCCTCTCCCGCCTGGAGTGGGATACATGGTACTGTACGGCCTACATCAGCGCCATCGCCTACCAGATTGAGGAAATCATGCCGGATGCCAGGGTCAAGGCCGTGCTTCAGGTGGCGGAATCCGAAGGCGCGATTTTGCAGAAAACCCAGCTTCTCATGTTTTTGCTGACAGTACTTGGCCTGTTCTGTTCCTCCCTTGCCATCTCCAATCTTGTGACGGCCAACGTCATGGAACGAAGCACGGAAATCGGGCTGTTGAAAGCTTTGGGCGCCACAACGGTTTCCGTAACCCTGCTGATCATGACGGAAATCCTCATTACCTCCCTCGCGGGCGGCATTGCCGGCTATTTTGCCGGGCTGGGCTTTGCCCAGATAATCGGACGCGCGGTTTTCGGTTCCGCAGTGACCGCAAAAATGCTGGTCGTTCCGCTGGTGGCCCTGTTGGTTCTGCTCGTTACGCTGGCAGGGAGCCTCCCCGCCGTGCGTATGCTCCTTTTGTTACGGCCTACTGAGGTTCTGCATGGAAAATAGAAAAGGAATGGCAATACGGATGCGATAATGATGAACAAAAATACTTTTTTCATGCTCAAAATGCTCTGTGGTTCCCTGCTGCGCCGCCGATCGCGTATGGCTGTGGCCTTGTTCGGCATTGCCGTGGGCGCCGCAGTGCTCCTTGGCATGGTTACGCTCTGCTATGACGTCCCACGGCAAATGAGCAGGGAATTCCGCTCCTATGGGGCCAATATGGTGCTGGTTTCCGCAGGAGGAGAGGCTCTGAATCTGGAGGATGCCACGAAAGCCGCCGGGCTTTTGTCCAAGGATGATCTCATCGGCATGACCCCATTCCGCTATATTCCGATTCGCAACAATATGCTGCCGTATACCGCCGTCGGCACAGATTTCGAAGCGGTCAGACGTACCAGACCCTACTGGCAAATCAAAGGGAATTGGCCCACCCGGCGAAATGAAGTGCTCGTGGGAGCGGACATTGCGGAATACGTGCTCCTTACACCGGGCAAAACCCTTTCCATCGACGGCCGTAATAGCAGGCAGGCGAAATTTGAAGCGGATATCACCATCAGCGGCATCGTCAAGACGGGGGGCGCGGAAGACGGATTCATCTTTATGTCTCTTCCGGACATGGAGGCCATAACCGGCGAGGGAAACAGGGCCGACGTCGTCGAGTTGAGCATCAGTGCCGGGGAAAAGGAACTAAAAAATATCGTCGCCGCCGTGCGTGACAGGACGCCGTCGCTGGAAGCGCGGCTGGTCAAACGCGTCACCCAGTCCGAAACAGTCGTTCTCGGCAAATTGGAAATGCTGGTGTATCTCGTCACGGTGATCGTGCTTATGCTGACCATGATCTGTGTGGCCACGACCATGATGGCTGTGGTTATGGAACGGCGCAAGGAAATCGGCCTAAAGAAGGCTTTGGGCGCGGAAAATCGCCGCATTGCCGGGGAATTCATGGCCGAAGGAGCGGTTCTCGGCGCTCTGGGGGGTCTCGGCGGCGGCGTGTGCGGCCTTCTGTTCGCGCGGTTAATCAGCGAGAACGTATTTGCCCGAACAGTTTCGGTTGAGTATCACCTTATTCCTGTGACGGTCATTGTGTCTGTTCTGGTGACCATGGCCGCGTGTCTGTTTCCCGTCAGGCGCGCGATGGATGTTGAACCGGCCCTTGTGCTTCGGGGCGAATAACCTGCCGCTGTCAGGAACCAGTCATGAATATTCTTGAATTACTGGACATTTCCAAAATATACGGACCTGTTAAGGCCTTGCAAAACATAGATCTCAGCCTGGAGCAGGGCGAGTGGATAGCCATCATGGGGCCGTCCGGCTCCGGAAAGACCACCATGATGAACATCATCGGCTGCATGGACAAACCCAGCAGCGGTTCGGTAATACTGGACGGCGAGAGTCTTTCCCGCCTTTCCGCCGAGGAGTTGACCGGTATCCGTCGGGACAAAATCGGCCTCGTCTTCCAGCAATTTCACCTTGTGCCCTATCTGACGGCCCTGGAAAACGTGATGGTGGCCCAATACTACCATAGCATGACGGACGAGAAGGAAGCCCTGCGGGCCCTTGAGCGCGTCGGCCTGCGGGACAGGGCCAAACATCTGCCGCGCCAGTTGTCCGGCGGTGAGCAGCAGCGCGTGTGCATCGCCAGGGCATTAATAAACTATCCCAAACTTATTCTGGCGGATGAGCCCACAGGCAATCTCGACGAAAGCAACGAAGGCGTCGTCATGGAGCTTTTCCGGCAATTGCACAAGGAAGGCAGCTCCATCGTAATGGTAACGCACGATCCGGGCGTTGCGGCCCATGCGGAAAAGACGGTGGTATTGGAACACGGACGCCTCGCGCGGATCACGATAAATTGAGCCGCTGTCAGAGCGATTTCACTTTGAAATTGCCCTGGCGGCGGGGCGAATGCATCGCCATTCACTGCCAAGGCGTAGACGAAATGTACTTTCGCCGTTAAGCGCCGCAGCAAGTGTCAAAGTTAAAATACTCCAGTGGAATTTATGCTTGACCGCCGTGTTGTTGTGGGTTAACATACTTGATTCAAAAGCGGGAGTAACTCAGTGGTAGAGTGCAACCTTGCCAAGGTTGAAGTCGCGGGTTCAAATCCCGTCTCCCGCTCCAAACAAAAATCCCAATAGGCCCCATAAGGTTCAAAAAATCTTGTGGGGCTTGAATTTTTAGATGAAATGTCGTCTACGGTCATCTCGGACACTCATTACATTTCTTTTGTTTAGAGCGGTTCAACATTGAAAATGTTTGACCGCTCGGCGCGGATCGGCAGCCGTTGTCCCGTCCCCGGGGCGTACGGATGCCTATCCCTTGCGGATTTTTTTGAAAACCCGCGCCACGAAATGCTTGCAAGGCGAACTTGCTTCGCCGTCAAGCAAGCATTTCAAAGTGAAAATGCTATAGAACAACTTCACTTTAAAATTGCTCTGGCCGTCTCAAAAATGCTTTTCGCCACAGCCAAACCCGGCCATAAACGCCCCCGCCGGCGGGCAAGGACACATTTGCCGTGTATTTTCGGGATATTGGCAAAGACGGCGAATTTTCTTGTTCTGCCGGGGCAACTATGCTACACAGGGCGAAATCGGGACATCAAGGAGTCGTTATGACAGTTTTCCGTGCCCGCGCATTCGGGCTGTGCGTCATGTTTGTCTGCTTCACCTGGGGAACCGTTTTTGCCGCGCAGAACGATTCCACCAAATCTTCCGCGGCGCCTGTAGTGAAACTGGAGACGAGTCTGGGGGATATTTTTGTGCGCCTGGATGAACGCAAGGCCCCCATATCCACAGCCAATTTTATCCAATACGTCAAATCCGGCCACTATGACGGGACAATTTTTCACCGTGTCATCAAGAGTTTCATGATTCAGGGCGGGGGCTTTACTCCGGAAATGAAGCAAAGACCGAGCCGGGCGGCTATCCGCAACGAAGCCGACAACGGGTTGAAAAACCAGAAATACGCCATTGCCATGGCGCGTACCAATGACCCTCATTCCGCGACAGCCCAGTTTTTTATCAACACCAAAGATAACGCCTTTCTGGATTTCAGAAGTCAGACTTCTCAAGGTTGGGGCTATGCCGTCTTCGGCAAGGTGATCAAAGGTCAGGACGTGGTGGACAAGATTGAGAGCATCTCCACAGGTCAGCGGGGTCCTTACGACGATGTTCCCGTAACACCCGTCATCATCAAGAAAGCCGTTCCGGCGACTGAATAAACCTGATGAAGCGCGCAGCCGTGGCCGTCAGCGGCGGCGTGGACAGCCTATGTGCGCTCGTTCTTCTCAAGGAAGCCGGGCATGACGTGTTGGCCCTGCACGGCCTGTTTACATCAAAAGGGACGGACGGACATGATCCCCTGCCGGGCCTTGAACGCGCCTGTAAGACCCTGAATGTGCCGTTGCATGTCATTGATCTGCGAAATGTGTTTTTTCGGGAAGTCATCGTCCCTTTCGGACAAAACTATGCCGATGGACGCACCCCCAATCCGTGTTCCCTGTGCAACAGGCGGGTTAAATTCGGCGCTCTTCTTGACGCGGCTCTCTCGCTTGGAGCAGAAAAACTGGTCACCGGCCACTATGCCCGCCTGTCGCCGACCCCCTTCAGCGACTCTCCCGCCCTTTACGCCGCCAAAAACAAGGACAGGGACCAGAGCTACTTTTTAAGTCTGGTTCCGACGGAGCGTCTGCGTCACGCGCATTTCCCCCTTGCCGAACGCACAAAAGCCTGGTGCGCGGCCCAAGTGGAATCGGCGGGGCTGGTTGTTCCCCTGCCCTCTTCAAGCCAGGATATCTGCTTTGTGGAAGAAAAAGGGCCGGATGCGCACTGTGCCTATCTTCTGGCGCACTGGGCCTCGCTGGGTATCCTTCCGCCTGGGGCGGGACCTGTCCTGCTTGCTGACAGCACGGGGAAAATACGAGAAGTGGGCGTCCATCAAGGGTTGTGGCGTTATACCGAAGGGCAGCGCCGCGGCATCGGCATCGCGCACCATGAGCCGTTGTATGTTCTCTCCAAAAATGTGGAGCGCAATGCGCTCATTGTAGGGGGCAAAGCGCTTTTGGGCATGACCGGCTGCCTCACGGGCAAGGCCAATTTTTTGTGTGAACCCAAATCATGGCCGAAACGTGTTTTCGCGCGCTTGCGGTATCGCCGCAGGGCCGCTCCGGCTCTGGTAAGCATACGGAACGGCTGTCTGGACATTCGCCTGGAGAGCGGAGAATTTCCCGCCGCTCCGGGTCAATTGGCCGTTATCTACGATGCGGAGGAAAGGGTGCTCGCCGGAGGAATCATTGAACATACGACACTGGACGAGGCTTTGCCGGCGGACATCCGGCCGGCTTGCTGAAAACCGGAACGGCCGCCGCAGCGAAACCTGGCCAAGGCATACAATATGGGGCATAAAAAAATTCAGCGCATTGATCCGCTGACAATGGCCTTGCCGGTAGGCGGAGTAGACAGCCACGCCCACCTTGACGGGCCGGAATTTGACGCCGACCGGGACGCCACGCTGGACCGCGCGCTCGCCGCCGGTCTTGCGCGGATCGGCTGCGTTTTTCTGAATCCCGGAGACTTTACCGTACGCAAGACGCTTTTTAACGCGCGCCCGGAGGTATTTTTCCTGCTGGGCATACACCCCTGTGAGGGCCGCTTCTGTACGGATGAAGCCCTTTCCGCCATGCGTGGGGCATTTGCCCATGAGCCGCGGCTGAAGGCCGTGGGTGAAATAGGCTTGGACTATCACTGGAAAGACTGCCCCAGAGAGACGCAGATCGCGGCCTTTACCGCACAGCTTGATCTGGCGCGTGAACTCGACAGGCCGGTGGCACTGCACTGCCGCGAGGCGGAAGAAGAGGCCCTCGCCATTTTGGAGTCACGGGGATTCAAAAATTATCCCCTGCTGTGGCACTGCTTCGGCGGCGGAAAAGGGCTTGCGCGCCGCATCCTCGCCAATGGTTGGCATATTTCCATTCCCGGCCCGGTGACATATAACGGCAACGCCGGACTGCGCGAGGCCGTGGCCGTTATCCCGGCTGACCGCCTCCTGCTGGAAACGGACTCTCCCTACCTTTCGCCCGTGCCCTGGCGGGGCGCGCGCAACGAACCGGCCCATACCGTTTTCACGGCCCACGCCGTGGCCCTGGCGCGCGGCGAAAGCCCGGAAGCCGTCTGGCTGGCCTGCGGTGAAAACGCGCGGCGTTTTTTCAGGCTTTGAATTTATGGACAAGAGAGAATTTCTGTATTTCCCCTCCCTGGATCCCGCGATCAATCTTGCCTTGGAGGAATGGCTCCTTGCCTCTCTGCCGCCGGAGCATCCGGGTCTCTTTCTGCTGTGGCAAAACGGCCCCTCCGTTATTGTGGGGCGTCATCAGCGCACGGCGGAGGAGATCAACGCGGAATTCGTCCGTCGCGAAAACATCCCCGTAGTGCGACGCAACACCGGCGGCGGCGCTGTATATCACGACACGGGCAATCTCAATTTCTCCTTTCTGGAAAATGCGCAGACTCCCGGCAAGGTGGACTTTCACCGCTTCCTTGCCCCAATCAGCGCCGCTCTGGCGGATTTGGGCGTCATGGCCGAGATTTCCGGCCGGAATGATCTGGAAGTCAAAAGCCGCAAAATTTCCGGCAGCGCCCAGTTGCTACGCGGCGGCAAGAGGCTGCATCACGGCACGCTTCTTGTGAATCTGGACTTTTCGCGCATGGTTGAGGCACTCAATCCCGCTCCGGACAAAACTCGCTCCAAAGGCGTGAAGTCCGTGCGGGCCAGGGTTGCCAATCTCGTGGATTTCTGGCGGCCGGGCACAGGCCTGGAAGAGTTGAAAAACGCCCTACTGCGCCATTGCGCGAGCGGGCCTGCCCGCCTGGGGGCCGGAGATATGGCGGCGGCCGAAAACTTGGCGGAGAAGAAATACCGCCAATGGGACTGGAATTACGGCGCTTCTCCGGCCTTTACCGAAAAAAAGCGGGAGCGTTTCCCTTGGGGAGACGTGGAAATGCGCCTTGACGTGCGCAATGGCGTCATCCGCGCCTGCCGGATCAACGGCGACTTTTTCTCCGCCGCGCCCGTTGGGGAATTGGAAACCCTGCTCACAGGACAAAGGCGGGAAGGCTCCGCTCTGGCGTTGGCCCTGGCCGCAGTGGACCTGGAGAGCTTTTTCAGCGGCTGTGACCCGGCCGTCATGCGCCGCTTCTTGACAGAATGACAAAAAATGCATATGCTGATATACACGTACTTCTTTAAAAATACTCTCATTGGGCAAATACATCACATAAAACGCATTGCTTCTAATAAATTTGGCATATTGAGACTTTGGTCAATGAAGGCAGCATGACCTGAAGGGCCATGCTGCCTTCATTGATGTGCAAATGATCACTTGATGTTATTATATATCTTGACGCAATTTTAAAGTGGAATTGCTCTGGCCTGTTATCAATACGTTTTGAACAAAGTTTTGTTATTTTGAAGATAGAAAATGGATGCATTATCTTTTGGAATTGAAAGGTAATTTGCTCATACCAGGTGACAAGGTAAATAATGTTATGTCCGAATTGAGAACTCCCCTCACGGGACGGCATATCGCCCTCGGCTCGAAAATGGCCCCTTTCGCGGGTTGGCTCATGCCCATCCAGTATGAAGGCATTATGGCCGAACATGATCACACGCGTAAACACGCTGGCCTCTTCGACATCTGCCACATGGGCGAATTCCGCATTGAAGGGCCGGGGGCCGAATCCGCGCTGGCCCGCGCCGCAAGCCACAATTTGGCGACGCTCAAAGAAGGCCGGTGCCGCTACGGCTTTCTGCTCAACCAACAGGGCGGCGTGCTCGACGACTGCATTGTTTACCGTTTTGCTCCCAACAGCTTCATGCTGGTGGTCAACGCCGCTCGCGCCGCTGAAGATTTTGCTGCTCTGCGGGAACGTCTGCCGCTCTCCGTCACGCTGACGGATATTTCCACGAGCACAGCCAAGATTGATCTGCAGGGCCCTGACTCTCTGCCGGTGCTGGAGCGGATAAGCGGAGAAAATTTTCACGACCTGGCGTATTTTTCTTTCCGGCAAAGCTCTTTCAACGGTGCGCCGCTGCTTGTAAGCCGCACCGGCTATACCGGCGAACTCGGCTACGAGTTGTATCTGCCTCCGGAAAAGGCGGAAAGCCTTTGGGATGCCTTGCTGACCGATGACAGGGTAAAGCCCGTCGGCCTCGGCGCGCGCGACACCCTGCGCCTGGAGGCCGCCCTGCCCCTTTACGGACACGAGCTTGACGAGGCGCATACGCCCGCCGAAGCCGGTTTTGCCTCCCTGTTAACAAACAGGGAGGACTATGTGGGCAAGTCCGGCGCCCTGAATATACGCGAGCGTCTCATCGGCCTACACCTTGAAGGCCGTCGCGCGGCACGAGCCGGAGACACGCTGACCCTGCCGGACGGCACCGCCGTGGGGCGCGTAACGAGCGGCTCTTTTGCTCCCTCCCTCGGCCGCGCCGTTGCCCTTGCCTTTGTTGACGCCGCTCATGCGGAAACGGAATATTTTGTAATCAGTACCGCCAGAAACGAACTGACGGCAAGCCGCGCAAGCCTGCCTTTTTACACGCAAGGCACGGCCCGCGCGGTACTGCCGTAGTCCCGTAATGACACACAGACAAGAGGTTTGCCCATATGTCCAATACCCCGCCGGATATTCTCTACAGCAAAACGCACGAATGGACCCGCCTGGAAGGTGAGGAGGCCGTCGTCGGCATCACGTTTTTCGCCCAAGAATCATTGGGGGACGTCACTTACGTCGAACTGCCCCAGGAGGGAGATTCCCTTGCCGCCGGCAGGGAATTCGGCTCCGTGGAATCCGTCAAGGCCGCGAGTGAGCTTGTTTCGCCGGTCAGCGGCACAGTCATCGCCGTGAACGCCTCCCTGGAAAACGCGCCGGAAACCCTGAATACCTCGCCCTACGGCGACGGCTGGATCGCGCGGGTCAAACTCTCCGCCGCTCCCGTCGGCCTGATGGACGCCGCAGCCTATGAGGCCCACTGCGCCTCGGAAAAACACTAACGCCCGCTGGAATCACCCCTGTCCTGAAACACGTTTTCCCCGGACTTCCCAGGAAAATTGATTTCGGGACACCCCCGCGGAGGTTTGTCATGCCCTTTATTCCCCATACGCCGCAGGAACTTGAGGAAATGCTCGCCATTGTCGGTGTGCGTCACCTGGATGATCTCTTCGCCGACATCCCGCCGGAAATGAGGCCCCGCCGCTTCCGCCTGCCCAAGGGGCGGAGCGAGGCCGCCGTCTGCGCATTTTTTGAGGAACTGGCCGCCCGCAACGGCACGAACATAACTTCCTTCCTCGGCGCCGGATTCTATGCCCACGACATTCCCAAAGCCGTGGACGCCCTGGCCGGACGCAGCGAATTTTACACCGCCTACACGCCCTACCAGGCGGAATGCTCCCAAGGGACACTGCAAGCCATTTTTGAATTTCAAACGGCTGTCTGCCGTCTGCTGGACATGGACTGCGCCAACGCTTCGGTATACGACGGAGGCACGGCTCTGTTCGAAGCCGCCATGATGGCCGTGCGCGCTACCCGCCGCCAAACGCTGGCGGTGGATGAAGCCGTCAACCCCATTTGGCGTAAAATGCTCGCAACGTATATTGCCGGGCTGCCCATCACCCTCAAAATCGTGCCTCAAAAAAACGGCATAAGCGATTTGCGGGCCTTGAGCGATGCGCCGGACAAGGAGTGCGCGGCCATTATCGTGCAAAACCCCAACTTTTTCGGCGCCGTCGCGGACTACAGCGAAGTGTTCGCTGCGGCCAGAGCCAAGGGAGCTTTGGGTATCATTTCCGTTTATCCGGTCATGCAGGCCGTACTCAAAACCCCCGGCGAGATGGGGGCGGATGTGGCCGTGGCCGAAGGCCAGAGCCTCGGCCAGCCCCTGAACTTCGGCGGTCCGTATCTTGGCCTGATGGCCTGTAAAAAGGAACACATACGCCAGTTTCCAGGACGCATAGCCGGCCGCGCCACCGACCTGAACGGCAAAACAGGCTATGTGCTGACTCTTCAGGCGCGTGAACAACACATCCGTCGGGCCAAAGCCACATCCAACATTTGCTCCAACCAGGCTCTCTGCGCCCTACGCACGCTGATCTGCCTCTGTCTGCTCGGCCATGGGGGTCTTGGCCGCCAAGCCGAGCGCGGGATGCATCTGGCCAGACTCGCCGTCAAACGGCTGACTTCTCTCAAAGGCGTGGAGCCGCTCAATGCCGCCCCTTACGGCAATGAAACCGCCCTGCGCTTTCCTGTACCGGCGGAACGGCTCGTCAGCGCACTCATCGACAGGGGCTTCGCTCCGGGTTATCCTGTGGGGCGCCATTACTCCGACATGGAAAACGTGTTGCTGCTGGCCTGCACCGAGACCAACACACCAGAGCAAATCGACGCGCTGGCCGAAGCGATGGGAGGCTTGCTGTGAAGACCATCTTTGCCGAATCCGTGCCGGGCCGCTCCTCCGGCTTTTTTGAATCCACCGCCCCCTCCGCCGCGCAAATGTTGCCCGCCGGACTTTTGCGCGCCTGCCCCCCGTGTTTGCCGGAATGCTCCGAACTTGACGTTGTCCGGCATTTTACCAGACTTTCCCACCTCAATTACAGTGTGGACGCCAATTTTTATCCTCTGGGCTCCTGCACCATGAAATACAATCCAAAATTCACGGAATACGCAGCCGGACTGCCCGGATTCGCCCGCCTACACCCCCTGCTGGCCCAGCTCGGACGCGGTGCGGCGCAGGCGCAGGGCGCATTACGCTGCCTGTACGAAACGGAACGCCTGCTGTGCGAAATCACGGGCATGGAGGCTTTCACCTTTCAACCCATGGCCGGCGCCAACGGGGAATTCGCCGGAGTCAGCCTTATGGTCGCCTATCATCGCGCCAAAGGACGAAAGCGCTCCAAAATGCTCATCCCCGACTCCGCCCACGGAACAAATCCGGCATCAGCCGCCCTGGCCGGCCTTGAGGTCGTCAATATCGAATCCCGTGAGGGCATGGTCGCGCCCGAAGTTCTTGCCGCCAGCATCGCCGAATACGGTGACAACATCGTTGGGCTGATGATGACCTGCCCCAACACCCTCGGCCTCATGGAACTGCACCTGCCCGCCATAGTGGCCGAGTTGCGCAAGATTGACGCCCTGCTCTACTATGACGGGGCCAATATGAATGCCATCCTGGGCAAGATGCGGGTGGGCGATGTCGGTTTTGACGTAGTGCATCTGAACCTGCACAAAACCTTTGCCACGCCGCACGGCGGCGGCGGTCCTGGCTCCGGACCGGTGGGCGTCAACGGGCGCCTTCTGCCCTTCCTGCCGGTTCCGCGCGTCGCCATGGGCAAAGACGGCGGTTTTTTCCTCGACAGCAACCTGCCCCTGTCCATCGGGGCCATCGGCCCCTTTTACGGAAGTTTCTCCGTGGTGGTAAAAGCCTTGGCCTATATGCTGCGCCTCGGCGGCGAGGGTCTTGAGCGGGTGGCGGAATATGCGGTTCTCAACGCCAATTATCTGAAAAAACGTCTGGAAGATACGCTGGACATCCCCTTTGAACGGCCCTGCGCCCACGAATTCGTGGCTTCTGCGCCGGAGGGCCTGCGCGCGCTGGATATTGCCAAAGCCCTGCTGGATCGCGGTTTTCACGCGCCCACCGTTTACTTTCCGCTGATCGTGAGGGAGTGCCTCATGGCCGAACCTACGGAGACCGAGAGCAAACAGACTCTGGACGCTTATGTTGACGTTCTGCGCGAAATCGTGGAACAGGGCAGGAAAGACCCCGCAAGCCTTACGGCGGCCCCCCTGAGCATGCCGGTGCGCCGTCTGGATGAGACCGCCGCCGCGCGCCGCATGGCCCTGACTGAGGATATGTGAAGGCGCGGAAGGAGATTCCGGCGACTTACGCGGCGCGCAAGGTCAGGGCCGCTATTTCCGAGGGCACACCCAGGCGGACAGGGAAGCCGTTCCACAGCCCCGCGCCGGGGCTGACGTACATCCTCATGCCGCTGACCTGATACCAGCCGCTGAGGTAGCCGTTATTATAGGCAGCCACCAGCTCTGACATGCCGAGGATTTGCCCGCCGTGCGTGTGCCCGGAAAGCTGGAGACGCGCGCCGGCGACGGCGTTGGCTTCCGCGTTGACCGGACGGTGGTCCAGCATGACGATGAAGGCCCCCTTCGGCGCGCCGGTGAGGGCCGCCCTGGCGTTGGGCAAAGGCAGACCGTAACGCTCCGCCACCATGTCGGTCAGCCCCGCCAGAACAAGGGTTTCGCCCTCCAACTCCAACGCCTTGTGGCTGTTCAGAAGCATGGTGACGCCCAATTCGCGAAAAACGCGCATCCAGGCGTTGAAATCCGCATAGTATTCATGATTGCCCGCACAGGCGAAAACGCCGCAGGCGGCCCGCAGGTTCCGTAGCGGGGCGACGCCTTCCGCCCGGCGATCCGGAAAGCCGTCCACTATATCTCCGGTAAGAACAACGATATCCGGCTTCAGGGCGTTTATCCTTTCCACCACACTCCGCACACGCGCCCCGTGCAAAAGCGCGCTGACGTGCAAATCGCTTATCTGGACCACAAGCAGGCCGTCCAGAGCTTTGGGCATGCCCTGCAAACGCGCCTCCAGACAATGGACTTCAGGCACGGCCAGGGCGTTGCGTACGCCGTACAGGGAGGGAGCGGCCGCCAGACAGGCCATTATCGCCCGTCGCCTGCCGGGGGAAAATCCCCCTCCTCCTCCCGCGCCGCCTGCTCCACCGCACCGCCGGCGGGCTGACAAAAATCCCAGCGCACTGGCTATGTCTCCGCCAAGAGTCAGCAGGGTCAGAAAAACCAGAAAAATAAACGCTCCCGTCGAAAGCAGAAGCAGGGGGAAGGGAAGCTCCGGCGAGGCCATGCCCCCAAAAACATGGCGGTACAGAAAATGCTGCTGCGTGAGGAGCAGGAGCAGCCCTCCCGCCGTCGTTTTGAGTCCCTTGCCCACCGGCAGTGGGAGAACCACCCGGCAAAACAGATAAAAAAAGATAAGCAGGCCCAGCAGATGAATGCGCACTTATTTGGGCCGGCCTATGGAATGCGCGACAAGAATCTTATACCCCTCCGGCAGCTTGAGCGCGGAATCAAGGCCCCCCCGACCGGTTATTTTGACCACGTCGCCCAGTCCCACGGAAGCGCAATACAGGGCGACATTCTGATACATGGAGCCGACGTGCATGCCTCCGGTTTCGTCATCGGCCCTGGCCGCGTACAACAGCGTCAGCGGCGCGCCGCCGAAACGCGATCGCGCGTCAATGTCCACGGCCTTCACCAGGGCGTTGGCGGCCGCGTCATAGAGCCAGACGCCACTCTCCAGCACGGCGAAAACCCTGGCATCCTGTCTGTTCCGCGCCGTGGGCACAGTGCGTTTGCCGTCCGGGCGATTGATACCCCACGCGGCCCAGAGCAGATTGCTCAAATCCCGTTCGCTGATCGGCTCACCGCTGACCGTCCGCGTGCTTCTGCGCTTAGCAAGGGCCTCCATCAGGGGCATTCCGCCGCTCATATCGGGTTTGGGCAGAGCCGCCGTTTCCGCCGGTCCGGCGGCGACCCTGGCCGGGCCGAGGGGAAAACCCGTCATGCCGAGCAGCAGAGCCAGACAAAGTATAGAAACGATGTGTTTCACAGTCCTTCTCCTTTTTGACATTTTGTCCCTGGTGACCCCACCATATAGCGCAAAGCCGGACAAGCGGCAACCGGCCGGGCCGCGCGAAAATTACAGCAGTTCTCCATACCGCCTGACAAAAACCCGCTTCACCAAGGTGATAAGTGACATATAGGTCAAAACGATGGCCGCCAGCCAGGCGAAATATTCCCCGGCAGGACGACAAAAGACCGATGCCCGCGAAGGTCAGAGCAAATACGGGGAAATGACGCCCTGCTCCGCCCTTTCAAAATCGGACAATCCAGGCACCGCTTTTGGCGTCGCGCGGCATATCCGGCCCAAGGCTCGCGCGGATCAGGTCGCCCTGGCTCAGGCGCTCCGCGTTTTCCAGCAACAGCAAACCCTTTGCGCAGCAGGCGTAGCGTGCCCTCCCGCCGAGGCCGGGCACGGCAAAGGGCGCGGAAAGTACCCTGGCGTCAACCGTCGTATCCGTCACAGTCCCGGCGATGGATTTTTTTGCGTTCCGCCCGCTTCTGGCAACGTTTTCCAGTTCGCGCCCGACCTCCATCCGTCGCAAAAGCAAAAAAGAAAGACTGAGTGAGGTCTTAGTCAGCCCGGCCTGTTGGGAAAGCCGCTCAAGCCAGTCCGGCGCGCCGGCGCAGTCAAAGGTGAAATGGCACCACGGGCGGCCCTTGCCCTCCGCCAGAGGGCAGACGGTATTATGCGGACACGGGGCAATGGCCCTGAATCCGTCTGCTGTCGCCTCTTCCCGCAGGGTCATAATTGTTTTTCCCCCCAGGCGTGTGCCTGGCTCCACCACCAGAATCGTCGGAAATTGCCGGTCAAAGGAGTGAAGACGCGCGGGTCGCCGGCACTCATTGAGCACATTGGCCGCGGTGAGAAGCCAGGGACGCGCGCTTCCGGCCGCTGGCCGACGCGGGCCGCCGGCCCGTTCCAGGCCCCCGCGCTCCGTGCGCATGGGCCAGACGCACCGCCCGGTCATACCGCCCAGGGTTTTGAACAGGGCCTTACCTAGGGCCAGCGGCAACGGCGCGCTGTCCAGCGCGAGCAGACGCAACGGCGCGTCATCCAGGTCAGGACGCGCCAGCCAGAGCGCGATGGGAAGCGTCAGCGGACCGGATCCCAGATCCGTGAGCAGGGCTTCACCGGATGTGCCGCGCGGGTCCGGCAAATCAAGGGATGCGAACAGCCGGACAAGGCGCAGCAGATTCCAGGGCAAAAAATAATACAGATAGGCGCTGACAAAGGCGGGAGACGACCAGTACGGCCGCCGCAAGTCCCCGCGCCCGCTCGTCAACAGGCAGGAGAGCGCGGCCGCGTCTTCCGGCAGGGCGCGCCGCTGGGGAGTGTTCAGAGGACGCACGCGATGGAGTGCCTCCGGCAGGAGGGCCATTGCCTGCCGCGCAGCCGACGGCAAAGGCGGAAAAAATGATGCACAGTCCGCTTCGTATTTGCGTAAAACGGAATCAACCATTGGGGATTACTCCGGGCCTTCCCGCAAGAGCTTCACGATGACCATGGCTGCTCCCATTGCCGCCCTTGGACAGGAAAAGCGATGCGTTCAAGATATTCGCGCTGAAAGGAGCGCTCCTGAGCCGGAAAAATCAATCGGGCCTTTCGGCATATACGCGCCAGCCCTTTTCCCTTTTTCGGCTGAAGGGCCAGCAGGGCTGCGCCGTCCAGAGCCGCATTGCCCACGGGGAGCACCTCCGGCCCAGGCGGCACAAAACCCAGCGTGACTAAATCCTCAATGATGACATGTTCGCCCAGAGCACCAGCAAGACAGAGCCGGGCCACTTCCCCGGCCGCGACGCCGCCGGCCGCAAGCAGCTTTTCCAGGGCCAAAACAAAGGCGGCCCTGACCTTGAGCACTTCCTCCACGTCCACAGCGGACAGCCACAGGCCACCGGGCAGCGGCAGACGGAGTCGCCCGCGCTCCCGCACAAGGCCTGCCGCGATGCGCCGCGCAAGAGGCATGACGCACGCCTCCGGCGCGATAAAATGCCCGCTCTCATCCAACAGATCCAAACGGCGCAGCAAGGCCAGCAAAGAAATATAGCCCGTGGCGCTGATACCCCTGGCAAGGCCCGCTGCAAAAGGCGCAAGCCCGGCCGGCGTGAGGGAAAAACGGGTCACCGCGTCCGGCCCGGCAAGGCAGCCGCACTCCATGCCTATGCCCTCCAAAGCCGGTCCCAGAGGAACACTGGTCATGAAAATCTCTCCCGCCTTGGTGACCAAGGCCATTTCGGCGTTGGTTCCCAGATCGGCAAGTACAAAGGGACGGGACGTTCCGGCGTGGAGCAGAGCCAGCAGAGCGCAGGCGGCATCCCCGCCCACAAAGGGCGCGGGGAGAGGCGGAATATAAACGGGCGGCAAATCCGGCGGACGTACGGTTTCATGCCCATTGTGACCGAGACGGTAAGGCGCGGCGCACAAACCGCTCACGTCGCGCTCCAGAAAAATATCGGTCATGGCCGTATTGGCCGCAAGACACACGAACTCAACCCGCCCCGTTTTACCGGCAAGCCGCTCAATCACCCGGCGCAGGGAGGCACGTATGAGATCGGAAAGCGTGTGCCGCCCCTCTGGCTTGACGGCAAAAGCCAACCGGGACATAACGTCCGCCCCGGCGCCAGCCTGGGGATTCAAAAAAGCTCCCCGCGCCGTCGTTTTCCCTCTGTTTTTCCCGATGGCCGCAAGGGCACGCCACTGCACGGAGGTGGTGCCCACATCCACCGCCAGGAGCAGTGGAATGTCTTTTGCCGTTTTTATCTCCTCCGGCAATGCGACGGATGACGCATCCGATATGTCCGGCGATATTCCCAGCGAAAGTTCAAGGTCCAATGGAGCGCTGTCGTCAAAAATCTGACGACGGCAGGCAAGCCTCCAGCCTTGGGCCAAATCTTCGAAAGTAAGCCTTGCTTCCTCCTCCGGCAACGGCGGAGGAGGATCGCGCAGAAAACGTACGCGGCAAAGTCCGCAACGGCCAAGGCCCGCGCAGAGAGGCAGAGGCTCAATACGCCCGGAAAGCCAAATGGCCCGCGAAAGAAGCGTTCCCGATGCGGCTTCCAGTTCCAAAGCTGGCCCGGCTCCATGAACAAGGCGTATTTTCATGGAAACATGATATCCGATTCCCGCGAACAAAGCAAAGTTGCAAAATCGGCATCTTTTTTGCAAAATGTCTACGAAATGTTGGCGGAATATTCAACAGTCAATGTCCAATAGTTGCGGAAGGCGCGGCAACAACCATAATGTCGGCCCGCGGATTTCCGGCGGTTACGTCAAAACATCACGAGGCGGATATGAATAAAGTGCTGATGCAGGATGAGGTGGATGCCCTGCTGCGCGGGCTCTCCGGCGGGGAAATCGATACAGAACCAGAAGTGCCGGGGGACGGTTCCGGCATTGTGGCCTTTGACCTCGCCAATCAGGACAGAATTATCCGCGGGCGCATGCCCGTGTTGGAAATCGTCAATGACCGTTTCGCCCGCCTTTGCACCAACGCTTTGTCCAACGCCGTGCGCAAGCGTGTGGAACTCAACCCCATTTCTATTGACATGACGAAATTCGGGGAGTTCATCCGCTCCTTGCCCGTGCCGACGTCCATTAATATTTTTAAAATGGAGCCCCTGCGCGGCAACGCCATTATTGTCGTGGATTCGCGCCTGGTTTTCGCCTTGGTGGAAAACATTTTCGGCGGCGCAAGCTCGCAGCCGAAAATCGAAGGTCGGGAATTCACCCGCATTGAACAGTGCGTGGTGGACAAAATCGTCAAAATAGCCCTGGACAACATGGAGGATTCCTGGCGTCCCGTCCATGACGTGAAACTGGAACTGGTGCGCAGTGAAATCAATCCGCAGTTCGCAGCCATTGTGCCGCCGAGCGATGTGGTGCTTGTCATCACCTTTGAAGTGGAACTGGACACGGCCCTTGGTTCCATGGTCATCTGCCTGCCCTACGCCACCATAGAACCCATCCGCTCAAAACTCCACGCCAGTTTCCAGACCGAACGCCTGGAAGTGGACCATGCCTGGGTGGCGCGCCTGAAAGAACGCATTATGGAGACGCCGGTAGAACTCAAGGTGCATTTCGGCAACACCACCATCACCGGCAACCAGTTGCTGCGCATGCGGGTGGGGGACGTGCTTGCCCTTGACACCGACGCGGAGGACCTGCTTTCCTGCACGGTGGCCGGCGTGGAGAAATATCAGGGCATTGCCGGCACGGTCAAAGCCATGAAGGCATTCCAGGTCATCAAGGAAAATGAGCCGCAGTATACCTGACCCCGGCCTCCCGCCGTTTCAACTCCTGCTTTTCACCTGGTCAATAATGCAGCATGGGTCTGAAGGCCGAAGTCTCAGACTACAAAGGACTCAGAGCGATTCAACATTGAAATGTTAACCGCTCAGCGGGGATTTTTTGAAAATCCGCACCACAAAACGCTTGCAAGGCGAACCTGCTTCGCCGCCAAGCACGCGCTTCAAAGTAAAAATGCCCCAGGTGTAGAGTGTCAATAGGTGTCATGCCTTTTCCGACGCGGCATGAGGGGCCGCGCTGCCAACAAAAAGCGGCCGCACAGCATAGAGTTTATCTGTCTTTCCAAAAAGATAGACGATATCATCCGCCTCAAAGCGCGTCTCCGGCCCCGGCGAAGCCGCGACAACGCCATCGCGCTGCACGGCAATCACAGTGACGCCGTGTCTGCCGCGCAATTCGCTTTCGACGAGACTCCGGCCGCATAAAAACGATTCCGCAGCCATACGGATGGTCTGTACACCCATGTCCGGAAGACGCACCGCCACCGCGTCCAGAGAGTTGACCGATGAAAGACGGCGCAAAGTACGGTAATTCTCTTGCCGGAAGTGCGCGACGAAATTGTCTATATCCTGGCTGGGCACCATATATCGCGTCAGCACGCGGCTGAAGACCTCAATGGAACTTTCAAACTCCTCGGCAACCACCTCATCCGCGCCCAATTGGCGCAGGGGAGCTATTTCCGTCACAAAACGCGTGCGGGCCACAATATGCAGATTGGGATTCATATGGCGCGCTTCCATTGTTATGGCGCGCACGGCCGCCGGATCGGAAATGACGATGGCCAGTACGCGGGCCTTTTCAACACCCAGGTGTTCGAGCACCACGGCCTGTGAAGCATCCCCGTGGGTGATGGGTTCCTTGCCCTTGTAGCGGTTGACGGTTTCAGGATTCATTTCCAGAATGATGTAATCAATGCCCGATTCCCGCGCCGCGCGGGCCAGTTGTTTACCGCTTATGCCGAAACCCACGATGATGAGGTGTTCCTCAAGGGAGACCTCCTCAACGCTTTCCTCTTCCCGCGACATATCTTTCCCCAAAAGGCGGGCGGCCATGTCTCCCAAACGCGGCCCCGCGGAAATCATGGACGGCGTGAGCATCATGGTAAAAATGCTCACACTCAGAAAAGCCTGGTAGTCGAACATCTTCAAAAGTCCCGCCTCAAGACCGACGGCGGCCAACACAAAAGAGAACTCCCCCACCTGGGCAAGGGAGAGAGAAGTAATGACGCAGACGCGCGGAGGATATCCCTGTAAAAGCACCGAAGGCAGCGCAAGAACAGCCTTGACGGCAATAAACAGCGCCGTCAGGCCCAGAATAAGAAAAACATTCTCCAGGCAAAATTTCACGTCCAACATCATGCCCACGGAAATGAAAAAAAGGCTCATAAAAACATCCCGGTAAGGCAGAATGCCGGAAATGACGCTCATGCTGTACTGGGACCGGGCCAACATAAGACCAGCCAGAAAGGCCCCCAGAGAAAGAGAAAGGCCAAGGGCGCTTGTGAGCACGGCCATGCCCATGCACAGGCAGAGCGTGGCCAGCAGCAGAATTTCGCGCGTACGGGCGCGCACAACTATCTCCATAAGCCTGTTGACGCCATATCTGGCGAAAAGCAGAACTCCGCCCAGCATCAGGGTCATCTGGAAAACGGCCGTAAGGACACTTTGGGCGGTAAGTTCCAGTTTCCCCGCCAGCAAGGGCACCGCCAACAGCATGGGGGCAAACATAATGTCCTGGAAAACAAGGATCGCCAGGGAAAGATGCCCGGCCGGCGCGCTTGTCAGCCCACGTTCCTGCAGAATGCGCAAAACAATGGCCGAAGAAGAAAGGGCCGCCAGACAACCCCAGAAAACGCCCTGCTGCCAGCTTTGCCCATAAAGAAGTACCAAGCCCGTAAAGGCCAGCACGGTAAGCGCCAGTTGAAGCCCGCCACCCAAAAAAACCGGGCGTTTCAGTCTGTTGAGCGAGTCTCCGGAAAGTTCCATGCCGATGGTGAAGAGCAGCATAGCCACGCCCAATTCGGCAATATGATTGATGCTTCCGACATCCCCCACAACGCCGAGCAGCGAGGGGCCGCACATCACGCCGGTGAGCAGAAAAGCCACGGTGGAAGGCAACTTGAGTTTGTTGCAGGTGATGGTGACCCCGATGGAAAGCAAAAAAATAATCACCAGTTCTTCAAGCCAAGGTAGTTCCATGCAATCCTCCGCCTACAGCGTTGTCATCCCGGATGGTGAAAACAGCTGAGCGCCCGCCCTGAGTTGGCCGCAGGCGGCGCTGATGTCCTGTCCTTTGCTTTTGCGCACCACAGCCGTAATGCGGCGTTTCCACAGGCATTGCTCAAAAGCCAGTATCCTCTCCGGCTCAGGGGCTGCGTAGGGCAAACCTTCCACAGGATTATAGACAATGAGATTGAGCTTGCCCCGCACTTCAGCCACAAGACGGGCCAGTTCGCGGGCATGCTCCTGGCTGTCGTTGACGCCGTTGATGAGCAGATATTCCAGAGTAATGCGCTCCCGCGTCTTGAGCGGATAGGTTTTAAGCGCCCTGATCAGTTTCGGCAGCGGCCAGTGCGCCGCCTTGGGCATGAGTTGGGCGCGCAAGGGCTGGTTGGGCGCGTGCAGGGACACGGCGAGATAACACAGACCGCTTTCACCGAGTTCCCGCAGGCCGTTTTCCAGGCCACAGGTGGAAACCGTGACGCGGCGCGGCGAAAAATTGAGTCCTTTGCCGTCGTTCAGACATTGCAGGGCGCGCAGCACTTCCGGCAGATTGAGCAGGGGTTCGCCCATGCCCATAAAAACCAGATTGCGCAGCACGGGCTTGTCCGACCGGCTGTCGCCCAAGTATGCCCGGCCGACGAGTACCTGTCCCAAAATTTCTCCCAGGAGCATGTTACGTTCCAACCCCGCCAGACCTGTGGCGCAGAAGGTGCAGCCCATGGCGCAGCCCACCTGGCAGGAGAGACACTGTGTCCAGCGCCGCGCGCCCTCACGGGATTCCGAGGGTATGAGCACGGTTTCCACCAGTGCGCCGTCACCCAGACGCAGAAGAAATTTTGTCGTGCCGTCGCGGCTTTTTCGCGTCAGGATAACTTCCGGCCAGTTAATCTCGGCCCGCTCCGCAAGTTTCGCGCGGCAGGCTTTGGAAACATTGCTCATGGCCTCGAAATCGCGGGCCAGTTTTTGCCACAGCCACTGCCAGACCTGCACGGCCCGGAAGGCCGGCTCATCCAGTTCCGCCCGCATCCAGGCCGTGAGTTCGGGCAGGGTGAAATCAAGCAGATTGATCACGGGACCGTGCCTGGCGCAGTTTACGGGTCTGCAGGCGCTGGAGGATGAAGTCCGCCGGTTTGACGTCATCGGGAATGACCGACAGAGGAAATTCCGCCCGGCCCATCATCCTGTGCCCCCCGGCCGTGCCCACGTCATGAAAGCACGCATCGGCCAGGCGGCCGATGTCCCGCCCGCCGTCGCCGCGAAAAAC
Organism: Desulfovibrio sp.; assembly: GCA_031280915.1. Taxonomy (GTDB): domain Bacteria; phylum Desulfobacterota; class Desulfovibrionia; order Desulfovibrionales; family Desulfovibrionaceae; genus Desulfovibrio. The sequence goes on from JAITGC010000099.1 coordinate 31,233, forward strand.
CACCACCACGGTTCTGTCCACAACGCCGCTCACGGCAACCCAGCGCAAATCCTGCACTCTGGTGAAAAAATCCGCCACTGCCACCAGCAAATCCGCGCTTTTGGCATGTTGCAGAGAAACATACACCCCACCGCCCCGGCAATCCCTGAGGGAGCGAAAGGCCTGGGAAAAACCCGGCAACCACTCCCGCAAATATTCGCTGCGAATGATGCGGCGCAGAAGATTGAGGTCCGCGAAGCGGGAAAGCCATTGCCAGGCGCGCAAATCCCTGTCGCTGCCACCGCGCTCAAAGGTGCCCGTGTCCGTACGTATGCCGTAGAGCAGCGCCGTTGCCAGACGCGAAGTGGGCCGAATGCGCAACGCATTGAGAATTTGCGTCATGATGGTGCTGGTGGCGCCGAAATCCGGACGGATGATGCGCAAGGCCTCCTCCGAAAGAGGCGGAGCCTCTTCTGGAGGGAGAGGATGGTGGTCAATGATGAGCGAAAAGGGAATGCCGTAAAAAAAGGCGTTGTGATGCGGCTGGGAATCCACAATGGCGAAATGGCTGAAAGCCTCCGTCTTTTCCGGCGCCCAGATTTTGACCGGAATGCGCAAGTCGCGGATCATGGCCAGATTGTCCGGGCGAGTGACTTCATTGATGCGCGCAATCTCCACACTGTGCGTACGATTATGCAGAAGCCGCTTCAGAGCCAAGGCGCTGGCCAGAGCGTCCGGGTCTGCGTTGACCAACACGCACCAGCGGTCATTTTTGCCCAAGCCGCCGCGCCATTGTTTAAAGCGGGCTATGTGGTCACTGCTGATCATGCCGATCCCCCGCCGCCGGTCAAAGTTTCCAGTATCGGAAGAGAGACTTCCACTCCCGGCCAGTGAAAAATTTCCGCCAAGTGAACAGGATTACGGGCAAAACGACTCGCAAGGCCGGCCGCAACCGCCCGCTGCCCGGACGTCAGGGCCGTGAGCGGCAAATGTTCATCCCGCCTGCCGGGCGCGCTCCAATGCGCCAAGTCGGCTGTTTCCGGCAAATTCGAAGACAACAGACGCTGTTGGTCATAGCCCAAAAGATGCGCCACGTCCAGACAGAAACCAAGGCCATGCTCCGGCAAAAAACCCTTTCCCAGTTCCGCGATGTCGCAACAGCGTATATTCTCAAGAAGCAGGGGCACATCGCCCGCCGCCCGCCGCCAGGCAACCGCGAAATCACGCAAAAGCCGCCGTTTGAGGGTCGGGGAACCCGACGGGGGGTGAAGCACGGCAAGCCTCGGAGCAAGAAACGCTGCACGGGTAAAGACTTTCCAAGCCAATTTCGCCGTTTTGTCGGCTTCATACATACCTGACCAAGGCAAATCCAACGGCAAATGCACGTGCCAGGTAAGGGGCAGCCGGGCCAGATCAGGCGGCAAATCGTTTTCACCATAGGCCAGGCAGGAGCGGCATTCAAAAAAACAAAGTCCGATCTCGTTCACCCGGCCACTCAAAAAACGCGCGTTTTCGGCGACTGTTCCGGCCATGACGCAAGAGGGCGCGGCAAATCCGCCGCGAAAACCGGGAAACGGTTTTACAACAGATTCCTGACTGTCCAGCCCTTGACTCTGGCGCATTCTTCAGCCTTTGAGCCACCCAGCACGCAAACGGCCCCCCGACGGGCCACTTCGGCCAATACCTCGGCGAATTCCCTGAAATGTTTCGGCGTGGTGGCAAACATCTCTTCCCGCATCCGCTGCCTCTCTTCCTCACTCACGCCAGTCAGATAACGCGCCAGGGATTGCGCGCCCCTGGCATCCGGCAGCATGTAAGCGTCCATGTCGCCTATGGCGCCCACAACGGCCCGATCAATCTGTCCGGAGTCAGGCGTGGAGTCGCGCAAAAACGCGGCCAGAGAGTCATACGCATCCAGGGTCTCCGTCACATTCGGATCGCGGTAGGAAGAAAAGACCAAAACTCCGCTCTGCTTGTCCAGCGCGCAGGAGGCTCCGTAGGCTCCGCCGCTCACGCGCACGGTTTCCCAAAGGCGGCCCATGCGCAAATGACGCAGGATCACCCTGGCCGAACCATGCCAGGCGTAGCCCAAATCATAAACATTGGCGGCCTTGCCCACATAGTTCACCATCACGGGGGCTATAAAGGCTTCCGCCTCGGACAACGACAGAGGGACGGGCGTGTCCCGATGGTCGGCGGCCCGCCGGGGCAGAGCGCCCAAGAGAGCGCCGGCCTGCTTTTCCGCCAAAGCAAGACCCTCCGCCTCGGCCGTGCAGTCAAAAAGAGTGCCGTCCTGAACGACAAGCAGGCCTCGTAAACGCTCCATCTCCGCGAGAACCGTCTCCGGCTCCCGCTCAAGCCCCGTGAGAAGCTCACGCACCGACTCCAGATAGCTTATTCCAGCCGTACGCTCGGCCAAGGCGCCCGCGCCGGAAAAACGCGACCTGAGGCGCAAGCCCACCGCCGCGTTGCCAGCGCTTTGCAGACCATGCTCCAATCGAGCCTTTTCCTCCAGCAGCATCTGAATCAGACGCTCCGCGAACACGGCTGAATCCCTCTGCGGCTCCAGAAGAATCTCCCGGAAGATTTGAAACATATCGGGAATTTTTTCGTAAACAGCCTTGCCGCTCAGGCTCAAGTAACGCACCGTCTCCCGTTCGCCCGTCAGCCCGATGAAGGTTCCCGCGCCCACACCGCCGGTTTTGGCCGCAATCCATTCGCCCAGTCGCGTGAAGTCGCGCTTTGCCGTACCACATTCCGTCAGAGAACGCAGAAAGAGCGGCAAAAGGCCGGTCAATTCCGCCGGCAAGCTCAAGATGGGCACAAGCAGGGTCGCATAGGCGATGCCGTTGGTAGGCAGTTCATGAGCAAGACTCGTATGGGGCAGACGTCTCTCGCGGCAGGGAATAGGGGAGTTTTGGCGCGGCAGATCCCCGGAGGTAAGGCAGGGAATGCTCGCCAATGCCTCGGGGCTGTCCGGAGCAAGTTGCGCCTCCCGCAAACGGCGCGTCCGCTCGGCCAGCGCGCTGCGGTCTCCGCTGCCGGACGCCGCGCGCAATTGCTCAAGGCGCGCTTTTTCCGCCGCCTCGCAGGCTTGGCCCAAGCTTTTGTCCGGCCTCAAAATCACCGTCACCCGGTGGCGGTTTTCCAAAAACTGCTCCCGGAGAAGATTTTCAAAAATTTTTTCGCCGCGCGCCAGCCGGGTCTTGATGGCCGCCATAGGTTCTTCGTAGGCCAGGGGGGCCAGCGGATCACCGTCATACAGCCAAGTGGAGAGCGCCTGTATCATGGCGGCCAAACCGCGCGGAAAACGACCGGAATTATTCTCCCGATAAGCGAATTCCACACTGTTGACGGCGGCTTCCACCGCTGCGGCGTCCAAACCGTCCCGCGCCAGACACCCAAGGGTGTCGAAAATCAGTTCTTCGGCGGCGGGCAAATCTTCAGACGCAACACCCTTGAGACCTGTGGAATAGTACATCTGACGCAAATCCGTTTCCAGACCGCAACCTGTGGTGTCCTCTCCCAGACCGGAGCTGATGAGGGCTTTACGCAAAGGAGAACCGGGCAACCCCTCAAGGATATGCTCCAGCATTTCCATCAGCAGGGCCTGTTCAATATCTCCGCGCTCATTCAACAGCCAGTTGACGGTGAATAGAGCGCGGGACTCCCCCTCTGCGGCCGCATAGGTCTTTTCAAGGCGGCCCGCAATATCCTTGCGCCCTTGCAAAGGCACGACGAAATCCGCCGACATTGCCCCGTAGCCCTGCAATTCCTCATTGATGCGGGCGAGACGTCGCGGCTCGGGGTCATCGCCCCAGAAAAAAAAGCGGGCATTGCCCGGATGGTAATAGCTCCTGTGAAAATCACAAAAAGCCTCATAGTCGAGCTCGGGAATACACTCCGGATTGCCGCCGGAATCCAGACTATACAGCGTATCAGGAAAAAGAGCCTGCTGGCTCAATTCAGCGAGCCGGGCATCCGGAGAGGAATACACTCCCTTCATTTCATTGAAGACAACGCCCTTGTATGTCCAGGGGGAAGCGGAATTTTCCGCTTCAATGTGCCACCCCTCCTGGCAGAAGATGTCTTCGCTCAGGCGCGGGTGAAACACAGCGTCCAGATAAACGTCCACCAAATTGTAAAAGTCTCTCAGATTCGCGCTTGCCACAGGATAGCAGGTTTTGTCGGGAAAGGTGAAAGCGTTCAGAAAGGTCTGCAGCGAGCTTTTGAGCAACTCCACAAAGGGTTCCTTGACAGGATATTTTCGTGAGCCGCAAAGCACGGAATGCTCCAGAATGTGGGCCACGCCGGTGGAATCCGCCGGCGGCGTACGAAAGCTCACGCCGAAACACTTGTTTTCGTCCTCATTGAGGACGGAAAGCAATTCCGCGCCGGTGATTTCGTGTTTCCACAGACGGGCCGTCCCGCCGATCTCCCTGAAACATTCTTCCCGTAGCAGCCTGAAGCCCTGCGTTGTTTCCGCGTTTTTCATACGACCATCAATTTTTTACGGACTGCAAAACAGACTGCATGCCCTGGCTGAAGGAAGCCATAGCCTCGTCGAACTCGCGCTGCAGAGAATCCACCAATTCCCGCACCGAGATGATTTCGTTCACGCGAAAAACATTGGCTCCGCAAAAGGCAAAACCGCGCTCCAGATTACCCTTCATGGCGTTGATGAGCGCCTGAGCGATGCAATAGGGCGTTTTTTCCTGCTGGCAGGTGCTTACGCAGTGAAAAATACACTTAAAAGGTTTTTTCAGCCCTTCGCGGGCGGCTTCGATAAACTGGTTGTACAGAGCGCGTCCCGGCATCCCCACAGGGCTGGAAATAATGGTCACGTCCTCTTCCCTGGCCGCAAGATAACTCCGCTTGAAGCGTTCGTCGGCGTCGCATTCATGGGTGGCGACAAAACGTGTGCCCATCTGTACGCCGGCTGCCCCCAAATCCAGAAAATGCTTAATGTCCCCACCGGTGTAAACGCCTCCAGCGGCGATAACAGGCACTGCGCGTCCTTTTTTGTCCTCAAAGGGCTTGACGGCTTCCACCACCTCAGGCACCAGTCTTTCCAAAGCAAAAGAGGGATTCTGTATTTCGTCGGCCTTGAAGCCGAGATGCCCTCCAGCCTTGGGGCCTTCCACCACAAAGGCGTCAGGCAGATAATCAAAACGGGAAAGCCATTTTTTCAGCATAATAGTGGCGGCTCTGGCCGAAGACACAATGGGCACGAGTTTTGTTTTAAACTCTTCTTTCCTGCTTTCACACATGTCCAGTAAATACCGGGGCATGTCCGTGGGCAGGCCGGCTCCGGCGAAAATGATGTCCGCCCGGCTTTCGATGGCGGCGCGCACCATCTGGCTGAAGGTGGTCAGGGCCACCATGATGTTAACCCCCACAATACCGCTGGTCATCTGCTTCGCCTTGAGAATTTCCTCACGCAGGGCGCGCGTGTTGGCCTCCACAGGATTGATGGCCACATCCGGCTCCTTCATGCCTATCATGGCTCCCGCGATGACGCCGATGCCGCCTTGGTCGGCGACCGCCGAAGCCAGCCGGGAGAGAGATATGCCGACGCCCATGCCACCCTGGATAACGGGAATTTTGGCCGTAAGCTCGCCAATGTGCAACTGCGGAAAAGCCATTGTGAAACCCTCCGAAAATATTGCGGTTAAGAGCCTTTCTTCATCAAGATAAACTGAAACGCGCCGCGACGCAATATGCTAAGACTGCAATATTTCAAGTTTTTTCAACAGTTCCAGAGCCTTTTTTGGGCCTATGCCGGGCACTGCGCGCAGTTCTTCCTCTCCGGCAGCGCGCATAGCCTCAATACTTCCAAATTTTTCCCATAGCAGGCGGGCTGTGGCCGGGCCTATGCCGGGCAGGCGCATAAGCTCGCCGGAGAGCGCGACGCTGCGGTGCGCCCTGCGGTGTCTGCCGATGACAAAGCGGTGTGCCGCATCGCGGATGCGCTGCAAAAAAAGCAATTCCGGGCCTCCCTCGCGCAAGGGCAGAGGATTGGCCCGGCCGGGGATGAAAACCCTGTCGCTCACATTGCCGGCTCGCCTGTCAGCCCTGCCCTCTTCATTTCTGGCCTTGGCGATGGCCGCGAGGGGAAAACGTCCCTCCTCTCCGGCTTCGGCCAGAGCGCGCCGCACAGCGGCAAGCTGACCGCGCCCGCCGTCAATCAACAAAAGGTCCGGCCAGGGCGGGCCACTTTTTAACCGACGCGCCGCCCAAGCATATAGACTCGCGCAGTCATCCCCACCATCGGGCATGGTATAGACGCGGCTGTCTCCGGACACGGGCCGCCCGTCTTCAAAAACAATCAGTCCCGCTCTGGTTTCGCGCCCGCCGGTATGGGAAATATCCACACATTCAATGCGCCGGAGAGGAATCGGCAACCGCAGGGCCGAGGCAAGCGCGTCCGCCGGGGATCCTTTCTGCCCGTACCGGGCCTCCTCCCGCGCATTGGCGGCGGCAATATCCACAAGCTGATTGTCCAACGCGTTTTGTGGCGCCACAATACGTACTGCGCCTCCCCGCTTCTCGCTTAAGGCCAGTTCCATAAGGCTACGTTCCGAATCTCCCTCCTCCGCTCCGCTTTCCTCCGGCGGCAGCCAGGGCAGAAGCACACGAGGAGGCGGGGGAAGAGTCGTGTAAAACTGACTCAAAAAGGCCCAGAGCAATTCCGGCGCATCCTCAAATTCAAGGCCGCCGAAATAAAAACCCCTGCCGTCCATCACCGCGCCGCCCCGTACAAAAGCGACTCCCACAGCCAGGCCCTTGTCCGCCGGGAACAGCCCCACCACATCCATGTCGCCGCCGCCGGGCAAAACAGCGGCCTGCCGCTCCACTGTACACTCCACGGCCTGAATCCTGTCGCGCAACACCGCGGCTTCTTCAAATTCCAGGGCTTCGGCCACCCGATTCATTTCCGCGCGCAGGCCAGCAAGCAGGTCGGCAGCGTGGCCTTCAAGCAGTTCGCTGACCTTGTGCGCCGTCCGTCCATATTCCTCCGGGCTTATCAACCCCATGCAGGGGGCCGGGCATTGCCCCATGTGGTGATAAAGGCAGGGACGCACACGGTTTTTCATGGCCCTGTCCGAACAACGCCGCAAACCGAAGGCCTTGTGCAGCAGTTTCCAGGTTTCGCGGGCGGAAGAGGCCGAAGTGAAGGGACCGAACAGGCGCGCGCCGTCACGGCGGACCCGGCGCACAATTTCCAAACGCGGGAACGGGTGCTTCAAATTAAGCTTGAAAAGAACGTACTGTTTGTCGTCGCGCAGAACAATATTGTAGCGTGGCCGATGTTTCTTGATGAGGCTTGCCTCAAGGAGCAGGGCTTCCTTTTCCGTGGTGGTGGCAATGATATCCAGAGCGTGGGCATGGGCCAGCATGGCTCTGGTTTTCGCCGTCCGGCGCTCAATCTGAAAATAAGAAAGTACCCGGCGGCGTAAGACGCGGGCTTTGCCCACGTAGATGATGCGGCCACGTTCGTCTTTATACAGATAAACGCCCGGCGCGAGAGGGAGACTTTGCGGGTCGGGTTTTTCCAAGGATCAGTTTTTGTCCACCCAGCCCTGAAGCGCCTCCACGATTTTGCGGGCCTGCTCCGCGCTGGAGATTGTGAATTTTGACTGCCGGCGGTATTCTCCGCCGCTTTTTTTATAACGCGCGATAACATATTTGTCCGGACCGTAGTCATCGCTTTCGGCGCGCCATTCCTGGTAGCGAAAAACAATCGTCGTCCAGGCCCCCCGGCTGAGAACGACCTTGTCAAGCTCGTAAACGAGCATCCGGCCGTTTTCTTCATAACTGACAGTAATATCATCAATGGATTCAAACAAGCTCAAACCCCTGTGTAATTGGCCAACACCCCGCGGACGTCTTCCGGCAGAGGCATCAGCTTGATTTGCATATTCGCCGGGGATGGACCGTAAGAATCCATCCTGGTTTTGGCCATTTCTGTGAAGGCCATCAAGGTCTCCGCCATGGTCAATTCCTGGCCGGCAGCCACTTTACGCCCCAACATGCCCAAAACGATATTCGCACTGAGAACCGGTCCAATCTGCTCTGCCATACCCGCGCCTCCTCGAAACATTCCGGAATTTTCCAAAACATATCGGATAACCGCCGGAAAAATTTAGGTGCGGCCCATGCCTCAGCCACCGAGATACGCGGCCTTGATCTCCGGTTTGCGCAACAAATCCTCAGCCGGGCCTTCGGCGATGATCTCGCCGGTATCCAGCACATAGCCCCTGTCCGCAACCTGGAGAGCCAGGCGGGCGTTCTGCTCCACCACGATTATTGTCAGCCCGTCGGCATTGAGCCTCTTCAGAGTGCGGAACATATCGTACATGATAAGCGGGGCCAGCCCCATGGACGGCTCATCCAGAAGCAGCACCGAACATTTGGTCATAAGCGCGCGCCCCACGGCAAGCATCTGCTGCTCGCCGCCGGAAAGGGTATCACTGCGCTGTCGCGCCCGTTCCGCAAGGCGGGGGAACATATCAAAAATATAGTGAATTTCCTTGTCCAGCTTCTCATTTTTGCGCGTCCAGGCCGCCAGTTGCAGATTTTCAACAACCGTGAGATTGCCGAAAATATGGCGGCCTTCGGGCACGAGGGTCATTCTGAGGTCGGAAACCACGCGGTGCGCCTCCATGCCCAGAATGGAGACGCCATTGAATTTAATATCACCGGCCGTCACAACGGGCGATTCCGGTGGGGTCAGACGCATTAATGCCTTGAGTGTTGTGGATTTGCCCGCGCCGTTGGCTCCGATAAGGGTGACGATCTCCCCTTGTTCCACCTGAAAGGAAACGCCGTGCAGGGCCTCAATTTTTCCGTAGGCCGCTTTCAGATTGCTTACACGTAACATCAGAGGGCGCCGTCCCCCAAATAGGCTCTGATGACGTCGGGGTCACGCCGGATTTCCTCCGGCGTCCCCTCGGCAATGGTACAGCCGAAATCTATAACGGCCAGCCGCCGGCACAGGGACATGACAACCTTCATCTGATGTTCTATCATCCAGATGGAAATTTTGAATTCGTCATAAATCCAGCGAATGTGACGAATAAGCCCTTCAACATCGGCTGAATTCAGGCCGGCGGCCGGCTCGTCGAGCAACAACAGTCTGGGATTTCCAGCAAGGGCGCGCGCCATCTCAACTCTGCGCTGCAAGCCGTAGGGCAGATTTTTGGGGAACTCTTCGGCGTATTCCGTCAGCTCCATTATTTCCAACACTTCACGCGCTTTCGTCTCAATGGCCTTTTCCGCCCGCCTGTAGCGTCCGGTGCGCAAAACAGCGCTCAGAAAACCGTAATTGAGCCAAGCGTAACGGGCCAGGCGGATATTGTCCAGTACCGTCATAGTATTCCAGAGACGGATATTCTGAAAGGTGCGGGCCATGCCCATGGCCGTCACCTGATGCGGCTTGAGCCCGTTGATGCGTTTGCCGTTAAAAACAATGGAACCTTCCGTGGGCTTGTAAAAACCGGAAACAATGTTGAATACGGTTGTCTTGCCGGCGCCGTTAGGGCCGATCAGGCCCGCAAGCTCCCGTTCCTCCAGGCAACAGGAAAAATTCGAAAGCGCCTGCAGACCGCCGAAGCGTTGCGTCAGACCGGTTATTTCAAGCAGGGGCACAACCGTCGCTCCAACCGAAAGCTATCTGAAGGTAATCCAGCGTCTCAGACGCGGAAAAACATGAGTCAATTCTCTGTTGCCGAGAAAACCCTCTGGCCTGAACTGCATAAGCAAAATCAGGACAAGGGGGATGATGACCCATTTCCAGACCTGACCCAATTCATAGTTTACGGCCAACAGACCAGTGGCGTGCAGAACGTCGTTGAGCCAGGGGATCACAAAACGCAGCACTTCAATAAGCAAAGTGAAAGCCACGGCCGCCAGCAACACGCCGGAAATGGATCCCATACCGCCGAGATAGACCATGACCAGCCCCTCGGTGGATTTGAGTATGTTGAATGCCTGGGCGTTCACATAGCCGTAAACATGGGCATAAAGAGCGCCAGAAAGTCCCGCGAGGCCGGAGGAAACCATAAAGGCCATGATTTTGACACGGTTGGTATTTATCCCCATGATTTCCGCCGCGACCTCATTCTGGCAGACAGCGGAAATACCCTTGCCGTAAGTACTTGTCATCAAACGGTAAATTATCATAACGCAGGCAAAAAGACCGATGATTGTCCAGATGAGCATCCAGGGCACATTCGCCACATCCGTCATGAGGCCGACGACTTTTTTCATGCCGGAAAATCCGCGCGGGCCGCCGATGGCGTCAATATTTTCCACGATGGAGATGATGATGTAGTTGGCGGCAATGGTAATGATGGCCAAGTAATCATCCCGAGTATGAAAGGAAGGCAGGGCCACAATCAGGCCGAACAAGGCCGCGGCCAGCCCTGCCCCGATGAGCACCAAAGGGAAAAGAAAGGGCGCCAGTTCCGGGGCGAAAAGAGCAGCGCCGAACAACTTGCTGTTGGTGAAAAACGCCACGGACAGCAATGACCCCGCATAGGCGCCCACGCACATAAATCCGCCGTGACCACAGGAAAATTCTCCCATATAGCCGTTTACAAGATTCAGGCTGACGGCGAAAATACAATTGATGCCCATGAAGGTGATGACGGTGAGCACATACTTGTCCAGCATACCGGCCTGGGCAAGCCCAACCAGAGTGACTGCTGCCACGAGAAAAAAAATGTTGATGGCGTAACGCTGCATGAAAGCTTCCAGTGTCAGGTTCAGCCTGTCTTCATATCTTGCTTGTCAGAGGCTTGCCGAAGATGCCTGTGGGGCGTTGCCAGAGAATAAGCAGCAGAATGGAGAAGGCAAAAAGATCGCGAAAGGTTGAGGGCAGAAAAGCGGCCACCATAACTTCTACAAAGGCCAGCAGGAATCCGCCGGCAAAGGCCCCGCGGATATCGCCTATCCCGCCGACGACGGCGGCGATAAAGGCTTTCCAGCCGGTCATGGCCCCCATGTATGGCTCCAGCACCGGGTAGGACATGGCAAAAAGCAAGCCGCCAAGCCCGGCAACCCCCGATCCCAGAATAAAGGTAAAAACAATCACGCTGTCCAATGGTATGCCCATGAGCGGCAGGGCGAACTTGTCCCAGGAAACGGCGCGCATGGCCATGCCTATGCGCGTCTTGACCACGATAAAATGCAGAGCGAGAAAAACGAGCACCGCCGCCAGAATAACCCATAACTTGAGATTGGTCACGGCAATGCCCCACAGATCATAAACGCTCTTGTCCAGCAGCACGGGCAGTGTTTTGCGGCTCGCGCCGAGCAGGGCCAGATTGCCGTTTTCCAGTATAAGTCCGCACATCAGCGCGGTAATCACCACATAAAGCCGGTGCGCTCCCTTGCGCATCAGGGGGCGATAGGCGACGCGCTCCAGAGTGACCCCCACCAGGGAGGTGAAAATCATGGTCAGCGGAATTGTCAGAGCCAGTACCAGTTCGCGGGGAAAGGCGAACATGCCGTCCGGCGCAAGGAGGGCGGTGGAAATAAAAAAAGCCAGATAAGCCCCGACCATGAAAATATCGCCATGGGCAAAATTTATCAGACGCAGGACGCCATAGACAAGCGTATAACCCAAGGCTATGAGAGCGTAAAAACTCCCCCATTGCAAGGCATTGACGCACTGCTGCAGCACAAGCTCCATGATTCAACCCGCAACAACCGGCTTCTCCCGCCGGTTGTCAAATATTTTTTTCCTGGAGAAAAGATAACATGCCGAAGCGCAAAAGGGTATCAATCAACGGTTCTCCACGACTCCGCCGCGCCGGCATCACCGGCGCGGCGGGATGTCGTCCGCTTATTTCGGGCAGACGGATTCCTTGAAGGTGAACTGGCCCTGGTCGTCAATGGCCACAATGACCGCGCATTTGACAGGATCGCCCTGGGCGTCAAAGCGCATATCGCCGGTAATGCCCTTGAAATTCTTGACGGAAGCCAAGTTGTCGCGAATCAGTTTGCGCATTTTGCGGGTGTCGTCTTCCAGCTTGGACGCCTTTTGAATGGCATCGGCAATCAGGGCCACAGCGTCCCAGGTCAGAGCCGCGACATCGTCCGGGACATAACCGTATTTCTTGTTGTACTTGTCGATGAATTCCTTGGTTTTGCCCGTGGCCCCGGCGGCCGCGTAATGGGTGGAGAAAAACTGTCCCTTGCACGCGTCGCCGCAAAGTTTCATCAACTCGGCTGATCCCCAGGCGTCGGATCCCATGAAATACCCCTTATAACCGAGGTCACGCGCCTGCGGCACAATAAGGGCGGCAAAACTGTAATTCTGCGGCAGAAAGATGAAATCCGGCCTGGCGGCGATCATCTTCGTCAACTGGGCGGAAAAGTCCTGATCTTTTGGGCCGTGGGACTCGAAGGACACCACAGCGCCCTTGCCATGGCGTTCTTCCCAGGCATCCTTGAAATTGTCGGCCAGTCCTTTGGAGTAGTCATTGGAAATCTCAAAGAGCACGGCCGCTTTTTTTGCATTGAATTGTTTGCTGGCAAAATCCGCCGCCACCGGCGCTTGAAAAGGATCAAGGAAAGCGGCGCGGAACACCCAAGGGCGGTCTCTGGTAGCGTCAGGATTGGTTGACCAAGGGGTGATCATGGGCGTTTCATTGTCGTTGGCCACAGCTCCGACGGGCACCGCCTGGCGGGAAGACTGGGGGCCGATGATCGCCAGAACGTCATCGCGGTCAATCAACTTGAGGGTGACGTTGACGGCGGTTTCCGGCCTGGACTCGTTGTCCTCGAAAATAAATTCCAACGGGTATTTTTTGCCGCCGACATCAAGTCCGCCCTTGGCGTTGGTCTCTTCTTTAAAAAGCTCCGCCGCGAACTTGGTGGACTCGCCAACCTTGGGGATCTCACCCGTCAGAGGAATGGGAAAGCCGATTTTGATCGTCTGCCCGGCCAAAGCGGCACTCGGCGCAAACAGCGCCGCCGCGCAGACCAGCACGGTTGCACGCGCGTATTTCAGCATGGGAACTCCTTTTTCAACGGGACAGTTGAATTGTGACGAATCTTCCGGCCAAGACCGTCAGCCCCGCCGGAAAGTCCATAATAACCACCGGGCGCATCCCTTTCAAGACAATTTTCCGCATATCTGCAAAAAAACAGCGCCCTCGACGTAACAAACGGCAAACGCTGATTTAATTCCCGGACTCGTGGCCAAAGCGCTTTTTGTGCCAGGCCCAGGCCGTGCCGATGATGTCTTCAAGCCGGGGCAAGGCCGGCCGCCAGCCAAGGACGCGCGCGGCCAATTCCGTGCCGCCGACCAGGGCAGGAGGATCTCCCGCCCGGCGCGGCCCCTCGGTCACACGTATCTCTCGCCCGGTAACGGCGCGGGCGCAGTCAATGACTTCCTTCACCGAATACCCCTGGCCGTTGCCAAGGTTGAGGCTTATGCTTTCACCGCCGTCAAAAAGATATTCCAGGGCGAGCAAATGCGCCTGGGCCAAGTCCTCCACGTGGATATAATCCCGGACGCAGGTGCCGTCCGGCGTGTCATAGTCTGTCCCGAAGACGGACACGCCGGGCTTTTTCCCCGCTGCGGCATCCAGCACAAGGGGAATCAGATGCGTTTCAGGCTGATGGTCCTCACCAATGCGGGAACGGCGGTCAGCCCCGGCCGCGTTGAAGTAGCGCAAGTTGACGTGGCGCATACCGTAGGCGGCCGCGTAATCGGCAAGCATGTTTTCCACCATCAATTTGCTTCTGCCGTAGGGGTTGACCGGCACTTGCGGATGATCTTCAGTGATGGGAGTCTGACGGGGGATTCCGTAGGTGGCGCAGGTTGAGGAAAAAATAAAGTCGCGGCAACCGGCCTCGCGCATGACGCGCAGCAGATTCAGGGTTGCCGCCACATTGTTCAGATAGTATTTTTCAGGTTCGGCGACGGATTCCCCCACGCAGGCGTAGGCCGCGAAGTGCATGACGGCGTCCGGACGGAAATGCCGGAAGACAAGACGCAACTGCTTAATGTCCTCAAGGTCGCCGAGCACAAAATCGCCCCATTGCACGGCGCTTTTATGACCATAAACCAGATTGTCGTAAACGACTGTGCCGTATCCTCTCTCGTGAGCCGCCAGATTCAGATGACTACCTATGTAGCCGGCCCCGCCTGCGATAAAAATATTTTTTTTCATAATCAGCGTCCCGTTGTCGGCTCTGTCGCGAAACTCCCACTTTTGTCATGGTAGCCCGCTGAACGGACGCTTGTCAAACGTTATGGATGTCGCTCCTCAAGAGCCGGCAAAAGGGGCCGCACCGCCCTGACAGCGATGGAAGCCGTTGTCGCATTGTGCAGCAGGGCCGAGAAACCCGGCGTAAACAGACCAAGCATGCCTCCGGCAAGAAAAAGACTGTTGCAGAGCAACGAAACGTGCAGATTGTTCCGTATCCGCCCAAGAGCGAGGCGGGACAAACGGCGCAGGGCCAGCAGCCCCTCAAGATTGCCGTTCGTCAGCACAATGTCGGCCACTTCCCTGGCCATATCCGCTCCGTCGGACATGGCGACACCCACATCCGCGCTGGAGAGGGCCTGGGCGTCATTGACGCCGTCTCCCACCATGAGCACCTTGCTGCTCTGCTTTTTCAGGTCTTCTATGCAGGCCGCCTTGTCGTCCGGCAGCAGGCGCGCCCTGTACTCGTCAATGCCCAGCCGGGCGGCGACGCCGGCGGCCGTCCGCTCGCCGTCTCCTGTAAGCATGACAATCCGCCGGACGCCGTCCTCGCGCAGGGCGGAAACCACCGCCGCCGCGTTTTCGCGAAGCTTGTCCTCAATGAGGATCAGACCCGCCAGTTCTCCACCGATGGCCAGATAGAGAACGGAACGTCCGTGGGCGGCCTCCTCCAGCGCAGCGGCCCGCTGCTCCCGCTCCAGGGGCACTCCCCCGTCTTCAGTCACAAAATGCTCACTGCCGATGAGCACGCGTTTACCGCGCCAGGTCGAGGCTATGCCGTGGGCGACGATATAATCCACACGTGCATGTTCTTCCCTGTGGCGCAGTCCCTCTTTTTCAGCAGCGCGGACGACGGCCCTGCCCACGGGATGCGCGAAATGCTCCTCAAGACAAGCGGCCAGGCGCAACACAAAGTCCCGCTTACGGTCGCCGAAGGGCACAACGCCGGCGACAACAGGCCGCGCTTCCGTCAGGGTTCCGGTTTTGTCGAAAACGACGGTGTCGGCCTCAGCCGCAGCCTCCAGAAACTTTCCGCCCTTGATAAGTATGCCGTTGTCCGCTCCTTCGCGCATGGCGGTGAACACCGTCAGCGGGGTAGCCAGCCGTATGGCGCAGGAATAGTCCACCAGCAACACCGACCCGGCCCGCGCCGGATCCCGTGAAGCCGCATAGACAAGGCCGCTGAGCAAAAAATTGTAAGGCACGATGGCGTCGGCCATGCGCTCATAGCGGGCCTGGAGAGCCGACTTGGCGGTCTCCGAACTTTCCACGGCCCGCAGGATCGCCTGGATGCGCGTGTCTCCGCCCACACGCGAGGCGGCAATCACAAGTTCACCTTCTTCCAGAATGGAACCCGCCCAGACGGTATGGCCCGCGCTTCGGGGCACCGGCAGAGCTTCGCCGGTCATGGAAGACTGGTTCACCATGCCCTCGCCTTCCGCCACGACGCCGTCCACCGGCAAAACAGCGCCGGCGCGCGCCACCACATGATCACCGGGACGAATGTTGGCGAGCGGCATTCTATGTTCCCGGCCGTCCTTGCGCACCCAGACGTGACTGATGTTAAGGGACAGGCTTTCAGCCAGGCTTTCGCGCGTTTTTTTACGTACTTTATCCGCCAGATATTCTCCAAGAGCGAAAAAAAAGGTGATGGACGACAGGGATTTAAAATCGCGGCGCAACAGACAGACCAACAGGGCCGCGCCGTCCAGCACGTCCAGGTTGAGCCGTCCGCGAAGCAGAAATTTCAAGCCTCTGAAGATATAGGGCAGTGCACGCAGGATTGAAATGCCCCAAACCAGCCAGCGCGGATAAAACCAACTGCGGATTTTTGCCGGAATGGGGCTGGCCGGCCCGTCATGCGCCCCACGAGGCGCGATCTCCGCGCGGGCCGCTTTTTTTCGAGCTTCACTCCGCCCCCTTGATGAAGCCGGATGATGGTCTGTGTTTTGCACCAGCAGGTTCAGCACCAGAGAACGCGCCATGGGATTGCTATAAACAATGAGCACGCTCCCGGTTGTGGCTGAAATGGTGACTTCAACTCCGCCAATGGGCAAAGGAGGATTCAGAGGCAACGGCCCGATGCCGGAAAGCCGCACCCGGGGACGCAGCCGCATACGCCCCGGCATATCGTGGACGAGGCGGTAACGGCTCAACAGATCGGCCAGAACCTGGAATGTAAATCCGCCGGAGAGGGGGCAAGCTGGCATGTTCATGCGTATCCGTTGTCCTCCACATTGACGAGACTGTTATACGTAATGAAGCTGTTATGCACACGCATACGGCCGCCGGACGGAAATCCGCCCGGCGGCCGGTTACGGGAAAGTCCGTTCACCACTATGACTGCGCGGCGGCCTTGCGCTGCGCCTGCTCATGCCGCGCTTCCGCAGCGATGTCGTCAACATTTTCCTTGGCCGTGTCCACTATGATGGTAGCCTTGTCCTTCAGATCCATACCGTGGCTCATCAGCGTGGCCGCAACTTTTTTCAGATCTATGCCGCCCCGCGAAAGAAGCGTCGCCCCAATTGCGCCCACCGCCAGACCGAGACCGGCCGCCAGACCATATTTCCAGAATTCATTGGCCATAACATACTCCTTGTGCTCTTCCCGCCCGGGCCAGACGATATTGTTAACAACAGCCCGTCACCAATCTGTAGTATTTATCAACAATGAAATGTAATGTCAATTTCATTTTGAATATCTTGCAACGCATTGCAAATTGTGCTCTCATTAGAGCGAATTCACTTGGAAATTGCTCTGGCGGCGGGCGAAGGGAACCTGGCAGCACCTCAGGGCCGGGATCTCAGGCCACAAAGGAACTGACGGATGAACACCCTTATCGGCGATATTGCCGCGCTCATGTCCGGCAAGGCATTGGCGGTACTGATTGTAGCCCTTGTCCTCTGTTTCTCCTGGCTCGGGGACGCGCGGGCGGAGGCGGCTTCCTCTCCTTCGCCGCGAAGCTGGAGCAACCTGCTTCAGCGTCTGCAAGACGACGGCTTGTACACCAAAACCCTCGCCCAAGGCATCCAGGGCCTGCCCCCACCCAGCCCCGACCCTATGGGCCGTAAAATCAAGGAGCTGTACACCGCCCGTTTTGCGCGACCCCATCCGCTGCCGGACGCCCCCAAACGGAAACCGGCCTATTTTTATCCCAATGTCGTCACGCCTGAAAACGCCGCCGCCTGCCGCGCCTTTTTCAACAGCCACAGGCCGGCCTTTGAGCAAATGAAAAAGGCCTACGGCGTACCGGGCGACATCGCCGTGGCCCTTTTATTTGTTGAAACCCGCCTGGGAGCATCCCTTGGCAAAAACAGGGTATTTTACACGCTGGCAAGCATGGCCGAAAGCCGCCTGCCGGAACATCTCGGGGCGTGGCTTCACGAAATTGACCAGCCTCAGGACCGGATGGAATGGCTCCGCGAAACGATGCTCCGCCGCTCGAATTGGGCTTACAGGGAACTGGCGGCTTTCATCCGCTACGCCGAAAAAAACGGCATTGACCCCTTTGCCGTGCCCGGCTCCATCTACGGCGCGTTCGGCATCTGCCAGTTCATGCCCTCCAGCGTCGAGCCCTATGCGGCTGACGGCAACGGTGACGGCCTGATCGACCTTTTCACGCTGGAAGACGCCCTGACCAGCCTTGCCTCCTATCTGGTCAAAAACGGCTGGAAATCCGGCATCTCTCACACCGGCCGTCACGCCGTCCTCCGGCGATACAACCGTGCGGACATCTACGCCAACACTATCCTGGCGCTAGCCGACATGGTGCGCGGCGAACCTGTGGGCAGGCCCATCGTCACGGCCCGCAGACCGGCGCCCCCCAGCAGCGGAACCAGAGCATTTTAGCTTGAACACTTGCTGCGGCGCTTAACGGCAAAAGCAAATTCCGCCTACGCCATTTCGCAGTCTTTCACGCGCTTACGCCGCTGCCAGGTTCCCTTCGCCCCGCCGCCAGAGCAATTTTCAAGTGAAATTACCCCAGGTGATTGCCGGAGTCAGCGTACGCGGACAATATTTTTGCCGTTGCCCTTGGCGTCGTAAAGCGCGAGATCAGCCCTCTGGATGAAGTTATCAGCGGTTTCCGGCGCGATATATGTGGTGCAGCCCATGCTGACGGTGGCGGGCGGCATACCGGGATGCGTCATGGCGGCGACCCGTTGGCGCACCTTTTCGCCGATCGTGTAAGCCCGCTCCGGCGGCTCATGGGGAAGGAGAACGACGAATTCCTCGCCGCCGTACCGGGCGACAATGTCGTTGCGGCGCAACGTTTTCACCAGGAGAGACGCCAGGTTCCGCAGTACGACATCGCCGACGGGATGCCCGAAAGTATCATTGATTTTTTTGAAGTTGTCGATGTCCAGAAACAGGATTGAAAGCGGATAGTCAAGAGCCTGGCTGCGCCTGATTTCACTGCCCAGAAGCTCATTGAACGTCGCCCGGTTGTAAACCTTGGTCAAATCGTCGATGCGCGCCCTGGTCTTGAAAGTTTTCAGGCTCTGAGCCATGCTCCGGCGCTCGATCAACTGCTCGCGGGCCTTGCGCAGTATGCGCGACTTTTCGATATAATCGTCATAAAGCATACGCACAACAATAATCTGCACGCCTTCAAAGGCGACGGCCAGAGCCGCAAGGGCGGCATCATGCTCCACCTTGCCGTCCTCCTGCCACACGCCGGAGGAAATGCTGCCGTCTTTGCCTTTTTTGAAAAAACGCTCGGCATCATCAAGGAAAAATTCCAACATGGGGGAGGTATGCCAAGGTTCTGACGAAGGCCCGCCGTCCTCGGCCGGAAAGAGTTCACGATAAAATTTCGGAGCATTGCCGAAAAATTTATACTGCCGCGGCCCTGTGCGGCGCAAGGCCGCAATGTCGAGCGATTCGAGAAGAAGAAGGGCGATGTCGTTATTGTTTTTCCGCGTCACGGTAAATTCCTCATCATCAGTATGGCAGTGGAAAGACCAAAGGCTACAGCGGGCCTTCCGTCCGCAGCATATCTCTCGCCAAAGATATGAAAGCCTCATCAACGGCCCGGCCTGTCTTCGCGCTTGTGCGAAGATACTCGATCCCCTGACGGGCGAGATTGTTCAGCATGGCGTCCGTCACTTCCCATATGTCGGCAAGGTCGTCCTTGTTAATGAGAAGCCGACAGGGGATATTTCCCACAGCGTCATAGGCGGCCTTGCGGAGTTCCAGGGCGGCTTCCAGGGTTTCCTTGCGCGTGCCGTCCGCGACGACAAAAAAACCCATGGCGCCGCGCAGATAGGAAAGGTTGGCGTCGGCATAAATATCCCTGCCTTCCAGATCCCACAAAATCAGCGACACATCCCGACCGTCACAAGCGACCTCTTTTTTGCTGATTTTAACGCCCACGGTCGAGAGATACTTGTCGGAAAAAATGGAATGCACAAATCGCGCGACCAAGGCTGTTTTTCCCACGGAAAAGGCCCCTACCATACAAATCTTTTTGGAAATCATCATCAATCCTTACTACGGCTGTGAAAGTAAAAGCCTGTCCGGCTCGGCTGAGGCTGAACGCATGACGTGCACCCGCAATTCAACGCGCCTGCTGGCCTGATCGCCCTGAGTCGATTCCCGGACGGATTCCGGAGACTGGCCGTCTTTCGGATATTCCGCTCCCATGCCGTACATGGCGATGGGCATCGCGGAGCCACGGGCGTAAAGCATGGCCGCGACGGTGCGCGTACGAGCCTGGCTGATTTCGTAATTGCGCTTGTCCGTCCCGGTGGAGTCGGCATGACCATAAATAGTCAGGCTGACTGTAAAGCCCATGTCCTGAACTATTTTTTCCAATTTTACGAGCCTGTCAACCGCTTTTTGCAATTTCGGAGCATCTTGAGGAACCGGGGTGTCCTTGCCGAGGGCGAATTCGACCACTGTGGCTTCCACTTCTCTGACCAGAGCGGAAATCTCGTCCATCATGGGGTCGCGCATGCCGCTGATGTCCACGCGCTCCACGCCCGGCAGGGCGCGAGCGTCATCCCGCGCCTTCACGATCCAGCCCATGGAGGCGGTACCCTTGAAAGAAATGGTTCCCTTGCCGTCATAGTCCATGGTCACGCCGTCCGGCAGTTGTATGTCCGTTTTGGCCCGCTTGGCGACAATTGCCGGGTCATAGGAAATATAGGGCACGGATTTGAAAGAAAACAACTCCGGCTCCAGACTGCGCTTGTGCAAGGCGGCCACGGGTTCCTCCGCAAGAGCGTCCTTGAGAACGACCACATCCCAGGGAGAACCCCCCTTTCTCACCACATTGACGACCAGCAAGCCGGGTTCCGAACGCAAAACGCCAAGGGCGCCCTCCATCTTTTCCTCAAAGGCCCTTCGTTCATCCATAATGGCCTGCCGGCGTTCGGCCTCAATGCCTGCCCAGTAAAAATACCCGCCCAGGCCCGCCACCAGGACGAAAATCAGCGCCACCGGCAAGGCTTTTCCCCACCAGGGGATTTTTTTGTCGTCATCCACATAGCGCGAAATGAGACAGTCGCCGAGAAAATGAACAGCTCCGGAAAAAGGGGCTGTATCGCCGGAAAAAACCGCCAGGGCATCGGCATATTCCAGCAGAAGAGAATCCAGGGTGGCGTGAAGCTGCTCCCGAAAGGCAGCCGGGGGCGTACCGCGCACCACACAGGCCAGGTAGGCCTGTCGGCTTTTTTCGATAAATATTGTGTGCTCGCCCAGTTGCAGGGATTCGAGTTCACCCTCGCCGCCGCCGGAGAAACAGTCGCGGACAAAATCCTGGATGGCCGTGAACATGGAAGAAACCAGATCCGCATCCTGCCCCCCCTCCCCGTCGTGGGAAACATGGGCAAGGGGGATGCCTGTGGCGCTGTGCGTGAAAAATATCTGCTCAACCCGGTACACCAAAGTATTGAGCATAACAATTTCGCTGAAAGGCCTGCCGGAACGCACGGCTTCCAGACGCCAGCGCAGACCTTTCCAGGAAAAGGCCATTTCCATGCTTTTGCTGAAACTTCCCAGCATGGAGCGGAAGGTTTCGGCAATGGATTTGCGAATGGTGGGGCCCATGAGCGGGAAGAGTGAATCGACGAAATCCCCGCGGCGCTTGCGCAGGAGTGTTTTGACGATATCGTCCACCACCGGCTCCAGGGCGTGTTCCATACGCTGGTCCTTGCCCGCGCGCAGTTGAATGGCCTCGGCCAGCAGTTCACTGATTCTGCGCGTATTGTAGCGCTGGTCGCCCTGCAAATCCCGCAATTTTTCCAACAGGGCGATTTCCCGCTTGAAAAGCAAATCGCGCAGCCGGACAAGCTCCTCGTCAGTCGGTTTTTCGGGGATATCTCCCCAAAAAATCACATCGGAATCGGCGGCGGCGTCATCTACCGGCGCGTCGGCGGGATGCTCAAGCCCGACTGTGCTGTCAGTCATGATTCATCCGCAAGCTAGGAACCGCCCTTTGCGGCCTTTTCAGCGCCGCCTCCCCCGTTTTCAGGAGCAAGGGAAGCCGCCGCCGGCCATTCTCCGGCCAGCTTGACAGCCAGAGCCGTGAGCAAAGATGAGAGATTCGAACGGGACACAAGGTCATGGCGCAGTTCGGCCGCCGTATTGGTAAGAGTATTCAGCGCGTCCTTGTATTTTTCTTCCAGTTTGTCGGAGGAACGCGCGCTTTCGCTCAGCATCAGCTTGCGCAGTTCCTGCTCCGCCGTGTCCAGCATGCCGGAAAGGGCCGTTATTTTGCGCTCCAGGGCGTCCTCCGCCTGGCTGAGACTTTTGGTCAACTGGGCTATGGCCTGCTCACGCTCGGCGCGCTCCTTCTTCATGCCCTCGTTGCGCTCGCGCTGCTCCGCCTTGACGCTTTCCGCGCGCTCTTTCTGCTCGTTTTTTATCGCGGCCCCGCGCTCGGCCTGTTCGTCCTGAAGGCGGTGCATCAGGGAGGCCGTTTCGCTTTTCATAAACGTTTCAAGGGATTCCACACGATTTTTGACGCTTGCCCGCATGTCGGCGATTTCCCGCATAAAACGCTCTTCCTGCCGCTGAATCTGCGTTTCCAGATCCTTGAGCGGGGTGCCCATCAAAAGGTCTCTCACCTGCTCCATGGAAGGAGCGTCGGAAGCTTTGCCGGCCATAGGAACTCCAATGCTTGAAGGTTAAACGACCACACCAGAAATCAACATGAATTTTACAGAGTTACTTTGTGCATATCCGATTAAAAAAAAAACTACAAGAAAAAAAGCCCGCTTTCGCGGGCTGGAGGCTGTTGGCAAGGTTTTCTCCGGCGACAGCGTGCCGTCACCGCTTTGAAAGCCGCTCGACAAGCTCATTCAATTCCCTGGCTTCGGGCTGAAGCGCGCCGGCAATGGCGGCGCTGTCGTCCATGGCCTCCCTGACCACCCGGCTGAGCCTGTCGAGCCGTTCCACTGTGGCGGCAACCCGTGAACTGGCGGAAGTCTGTTCGTTGCACAATGAGGCGATGTCCCGGATTTGAGCACTCATCTCCCGCACCAGGGCCACAATATCACTCAGGGAGGCTTTGGCCTCACGGCCCAGTTGCATGGCGGCGCGGACAGCGCCGATGGTGCCGGCCACGCCGGCGGCGCTCACATCCATGCTGCGGCGCAGCGCCTGAAGGGATTCTTCCACCTGTTTGGTGGCCTGCACGGTTTTTTCGGCCAGTTTCCGCACTTCATCGGCCACCACGGCGAACCCGCGTCCGGCTTCCCCGGCCCGGGCAGCCTCAATGGCGGCATTGAGCGCCAACAGGTTGGTCTGATCGGCTATGTCGTTGATAATACCGAGAATTGTTCCGATATCCGCCGTTTTTCCGCCCAATTCCTCTATCTGCCCGCTCAGATTTTCGCTTTCCCGGCAAATGGACTCAAAGGCCTCCAGGGTGTTATCCACTATTCCGGCCCCGTCATCGGCTCTCCGCATGGCCTGTTCCGTGGCCCCGGCCGCTTCATCGGCCCTGCCGGAGACGCGGACGGTGGAGGCGTTCATAGCGTTGATGACGTCCGTCGTTTCCCGCATGAGGGCGTCCTGTTCCCGGCTTTCCCGTTCGGCCAGATCGATTTTTTGCGACAGTTCCAGAGAAGTGTTTTGCAGTTTTTCCGAGACATCATTCACGCGTCCGGCGATTTCCAACATCTTTTCGTGATTGCCCTCGGCCAGCAGACGGGCTTTTTCCGCTTCAGCCGTGGCGGCCCGGGCCTTTTCCGCTTCCTGCGCGGCATTTTCTCCGGAATGCCTGGCCTGCTCCATATTGGTCAACAGGGATGTCAGCATGGAGTCGATGGCCGCGCCGAGTTCCCGCAGTTCCAGGGCGAATCCCCGGCTGTCCAGCTTGACGTCGTAACGGCCTCCGGCCACCAGAGCGGCGTAATCGGCAATGCGGCGCAGAGGCCCGGCAACGCCGCCGGCTGTATAAAACACCAGCGCCGGCAACAAAAGCAACGCGGCAAGACCCACTCCCAACTGGAGCAGCAGGCTGTTTCTGGATTCTTCCATGAGCTTGTCCGTGGGCAGGGCAATCATGAAAAACCAGGGCGCGGTGAAGGAATCAAGCTTGAAGGGCACATAGAAACGCTGCATGTCGCCCGCCCGCCGGGCAAAAGGCTCCCCTGCCTTCACACGGGCAAGGACATCGTCTTCAACTTTGGGCAGTTCCGCCCCGGCGTACGGCTCCGGGCCGGCAATGATTTCGCCCTGGTCTGAAATCAGCATGGCGCGGCCGGTTCCGTAGGGCGTGATTTTACTCACAATGCCCTGGATGAAATCCAGTTCCAGATCAATGCCCACAGCTCCCAGAAAACGGTTGTCCAGCGTGACGGGAGCGACGATGCTGCTCATGAGGGTTTTGTTTTCGGTATCCATGTCCCGATAGGGAGAAGTGATGACCATGCGGCCGGTTTCGCGGGGCAGGGTATAATAGGCCTCATGGTCATAATTGTCGGACATGTCATAGCCCAGGTCGTCCTTTTTGCGCAGCCAGTAAGCATTGGCCCGCCCGGCGGCGTTGCCGAATTCCTCATCGCCGACGAAACGCGCGTCCTGACCGTCAAAGGCGTCCGGCTCCCACAAGGCCCAGACACCGAAAAAATCCTCCGAAGACAGGGCCACGCCGCGCACGGCTTTGGACATGCTGTTACGGTCGATAATCCCGCTTTCCTTGAAGGAGGTCATAGTTTTCGTCAGAGCCGCGACGGCGGTTTCCGCCTTGCGCAATTTGCTGAAAACGGCTTCGGCGTGCTCCAGGGCGAGATTCCTGGCCTCGTTCTCGGCGATGCTCGCGGCCTGCCGCGCGGCATTGAGATAGCCTATGCCGACAAGGGCCGCGAGAATGACGACAATGGCCGGAATGAGCAGAATGAGAAGGCGATTTTTAATCCTCATGGCGACTCCGGAAAAAGGATTTTGTCCGCAACGGCGCTACCCCGGCGGCAATCATACTAATTCGGCGTATTGCGAAAAAACTTAACCGGGCTTGGGCAGTGGGCCAATTTGCCGCGATTCCGCGTCAGGCGTGGCTTTTCGCTCCGGCCATGCATCGCAAGAACGTATTGTAACGCAAAAAACCCGCCTTTTTTTGACCGACGGCAACCTGAATCCCGTTTCAAATTTCAAAGATTGCCATTTTGATTCTTTGAAGGTATTATATCGAATTGCTTGGCGACGCAATCACTTCGACCACTTCGACGGGCCTTGACGCGCCGCCGTCCGTTTTCAACCCTTTGGCCGTTTCAGGAACATGCGCAACGCCACACCGGAACCACGCGATTTTGAACTTGTCATCGAGGCCGGCCGCCTTGACCTCCAATACTGGAAAGATCTGTGGCGCTACCGCGACCTGCTGTGGATTCTCTGCCGCCGGGATTTGACCGTCCGCTACAAGCAAACGGTCATAGGCGCGCTGTGGGCCGTCATACGCCCGCTTGTAACCATTCTGACCTTTACCTTGCTTCTCGGCAAAGTGGCCAAGCTCCCCAGCGAGCCGGGCGTACCCTATTCCGCGCTGGTTTTTTCAGGTATGCTCATCTGGAATTTTTTCGCCCAATGCCTTGGCGACGCCAGCAACAGCCTGCTTGCCAACGCCAACCTTGTGGGCAAGATATACCTGCCGCGCCTGCTGATACCCGTAAGCGCCGTGGCGGTGGCCGCCGCCGATTTCGCCGTTGCCCTGGTTCTATTCGCCGGGCTGTTGTGGTGGTTCGGCATTGCGCCGCCGTTGCAGTGCGCGCTGCTGCCGGTTTTCGTCTTGCTCGCCGGGCTGCTCGCCCTGGGGCCGGGGCTTGTACTCGCCGCCCTGAGCCTGCCCTACCGCGATATTCGCCATACAATCCCGGTCATTGTGCAACTCGGCATGTATGTCTCGCCGGTGGTGTACACCAGCGCCCTGGTGCCCGAAAAATGGCAGTGGCTGTATATACTCAATCCCATGGTCGGCGTTGTGGACGGCTTTCGCTGGGCCGCGCTCGGCTCGCCGGCCTTCCCCGCCCTGTCGCTGGCCGTGAGTTGCGCCTGGTGCGCCGGGCTTCTCCTCGCCGGGATGACGCTTTTCCGCCGTATGGAACGCACCTTTGTGGATGTTTTGTAGGCGGGCGACGCCCCAAGCGTCTCTTGACTTGAGGCGAATAGACGAATAAAAGACAACAGGCAACGCAAGAGCAATTTCACTTTGAAATTGCTCTTGCGGCGGAGCGAATGCAAAAGCCGCTCACTGCCAAGGCGCAGGCGGAATTTACTCCCCGCAAAGGGGGATGGCGGCTTGAACGATTCCGGGCCAAGCCGCACAGCGTCAAGACGCTGAATGCGTGACAGCGGGCTCAGGCGCATTGAGGCTCCCGGCTGAACGCAGGCCGGCGTCAAGCATGGTCTTGATAAGGGCTTGCCGGGATATGCCGATGCGGCCGGCTTCCCTGTCCAGGGCGGAAACCGTCCAGCCGGGAAGATCCAAGGTGAGACGATGGGATTTGTTAGGCCGGACGGCTCTATCAAAGTCGAGGTATTCGCTGATGTCTTCTCCGGCATCAAACTTGCGATCAAATTCCTCAGCGCTGATTCTTTTGGCCTTGCTCATAGTGTATTGTCTCCTTTGGGCGGGAATGACGCGCGGAAATGAGGCGGATACTGTCGCCGCGCGGGGTGAAGATAACTGTCCACAGTTTGCCGCGAGCGCGACCGATAGCGGCAAAACGCGGCTCCGGCCCGCTGTTTGCCGGAATGATGGTAAGATGCTCATCGTCCCATACAAGCCGGGCTTCCTCAAAATCAATGCCGTGCTTGACTTTGTTGGATGTCGACTTGGTGCTGTCGTATTCAAATATCATGGAAAAATGATATTGTTTTTATAGCGGACGTCAAGGTTTTTTTGCGCAGAAAAGTCCGGCCGGGCCGGATGATCCGGGAAAGATAAGGCGGCATTATGACGAGAAATAAAAAAAGGGACTCAACAACTATATGCCCCCGCAAAAAAACTATCCTTGGACGTTATGCATACCATCCGCCAAACTTTGGCCGTACCGGCTGGTCGTCGCTTGCGACTCGACTTGTCCCTCCCGGACGGCGCTCCCGCCGGCAAGACGGAAATGCTTGTTGTGCCTTGTCGCCTGTCCGGAAAAACGCGAATATTGAGGCAGTCCGTCGCCTTGCGGGATGCCTTGCCGACAGCGTGACTTTCACGGGCGACCCGGTTGCCCCGCGAGGACTGTGCGGGATGAATGGCAGGCTTCTTCTTGGCCTGATAACGCTCAACCCCGATACGGCGGCATAGATGAAGCCTGTCATCTCTGTGGAAAATCTGGGCAAACGCTACCGCATCCGCCATGCGGCAGCCGACGCGCCCACCAACTTCCGGGAAGCGCTGGCCGCCCTGCCGCGCAAACTCCTGGGAGGCGGCGCGCGGGCCGGAGATGAGGAATTCTGGGCGCTCAGGGATGTGAGTTTCGACATCATGCCCGGCGAGCGCGTGGGCATCATCGGCCGTAACGGCGCGGGCAAGTCAACCCTGCTCAAGCTGCTTTCGCGCATCACCGAGCCGACGACAGGCAAAATCACCTTGCGCGGCCGGGCCGCCAGCCTGCTGGAAGTGGGCACCGGCTTTCACCCGGAGCTGACCGGCAGGGAAAACATTTACCTCAACGGCGCCATACTCGGCATGAGCCGGGCCGAAGTGCAAAAAAAATTCGACGAGATCGTTGATTTCGCCGGCGTGGAAAAATTTCTGGACACGCCGGTCAAGCGCTATTCCTCCGGCATGTCTGTGCGCCTGGGTTTTGCCGTGGCCGCGCACCTTGAGCCGGAAATCCTCATCGTGGACGAGGTGCTGGCCGTGGGGGACAGGGAATTTCAGAAGAAATGCCTGGGCAAAATGGAGGAGGTGAGCGAGGGCGAGGGCAGGACAGTGTTGTTTGTAAGTCATCAGTTGGCGATGATTGAAGCCCTGTGCGACAAAACCTTGCTTCTGGAGAACAGCCTTCTGGCGCTGGACGCCGTCACTTCGGAGGCGATTACCCGCTACCTAGGCATCAATACCTTCGGGTGCGCAATTGATTTTTCCCGCGACAAACCGGAAAAAAACGCCAAAGCCCGTCTGCTCAAAGCCTCTCTGGCCCGTGCCGATGGCACACCCACCTGGAACTTCGAGCTTAATGACCCAATACATATCCGCATGGAGTATGAAATTTTTGAGGACACAGGCGGCCCGGCAGTGCCTAATCTTCATTTTACCGATGCCGGCGGGCAGTATTTATGCGTAAACAATATGCCGGAGATACTCCACGGTAAACCTGGACGGTATGCCGTCTCCTGCGTCGTTCCCGGTCATCTGTTCAATGCAGGCCAGGTCTGCGTGGGTCTGGCCCTGACGTCCTATGTGGGAACCTCTTTGCAAGTGCATTTTTTTGCACGGAGCATTCTTGTCATCAACATCAAGGAAGACCTGTTTGCCGCCTCAGAACGATACGGCTACGGCGGCCCTATGCCGGGAGCTTTCCGGCCGCAATTCGCATGGTCGGGAGGTTTGCTTCATGGTTGAACACTACTGCCTGTTCTGCAAGGCGAAACTAACCCATCTTTTCGCCGACCTCGGCACCTGTCCGCCATCCAATGCTTTTCTCACGCCCGAACAATGCGACGGCCCGGAACTGTTCCATCCTCTCCAGGCTTGGGTCTGCTCACAATGCCTTTTGGTGCAGGGGCCGCATTTCAAACGCCCACAGGATATTTTCACCCACGACTATGCCTATTTTTCTTCTTGTTCCCATTCCTGGGTGGAACATGCCAGACAATATGTCCATGCCGTGACCGAACGATTCAAACTGGGGAAAAAATCCCTGATCGTTGAAATAGGTTCCAATGACGGCTACCTTTTACAGCACGCCGTGACTCTGGGCATACCCTGCCTAGGAATCGACCCCAGCGCGGGGACGGCCGCTGTGGCTCAGACCAAAGGTATTCCCACTATCACGGATTTTTTCACCACAAGACTCGCGGGCAGACTTCTGGATCGCGGCACACGCGCCGATCTGCTCTGCGGCATTAACGTTTTCGCCCATGTACCGGACATCAACGATTTTGTGGCCGCCATGACCATGTTGCTCAAGCCCGAAGGCGTGATGACCATGGAATTTCCTCACCTGCTCCGGCTGGTGGAGGACGTGCAGTTCGATACCATCTATCATGAGCATTATTTCTACTATACTCTGCAATGCGTAAAAAAAATCGTGGAGGCGCACGACATGCGCGTTTTTGACGTGGAGGAACTGCCGACCCACGGCGGCTCCCTGCGCATTTACGCCTGTGCGCAGGGAGCCGCTCACAAGCCCACAGGCAAGGTGGAGACTGTTTTGGCGCGAGAAGACGCCAACGGCATGTACAGTCTGAATTTTTATCTGCATTTCCAGGACAAGATAGATGCCGTCCGTTTCGGCCTGATGCGTTTTCTCATGCAAGCCAGGGAAGAGGGGAAGGTGGTTGCCGGTTACGGGGCGGCGGCCAAGGGCAACACACTTATCAACTACTTCGGCATCCGGAAGGATCTTCTGCCTTATGTGGCGGACGCCTCCCCGCGCAAACAGGGACATTTTCTACCCGGCAGCCGCATCCCCGTGGTGGCGGAACAGGTGATCCGCGATACGAAGCCGGATTATGTGCTGATTCTGCCCTGGAACCTCAAGGAGGAAATCAGTGCGCAACTGGAATATATCCGCGACTGGGGCGGGAAATTTGTGGCGGCGATACCGAAATTGAAAATATGGTCTCCCCATTTATAGAGATATCTCCTTTCGCCAAAATCTCTCCTCTGGCGGACTTGGAAGCTTCAATACGAGGCACCAAGATTATCATTGGAGAACACTCTTTCATAGACAGTTTTGTTAAAATCAAGCCTGCGGGGGGGGGGGGGGACATCATCATCGGCCGCAACAGCTATATAAATTCCGGTTGTGTTCTGTATTCAGGCAATGGTATTATAATCGGTGATTATGTCTCTATTGCGGCAAATTGTACTCTGGCCCCCGTTAACCACGAATACGTGAGCAAAAATTTGTTGATCCAGCACCAAGGATTTCGTCGTGGGAAAGGTGGTATCGTAATAGAAGACGATGTATGGATAGGCGCGAACAGCGTACTCCTTGATGGCGCACACTTGCGTAAAGGCTGCGTCATTGGGGCCATGTCTGTTGTGCGGGGTGAAGTCGCGCCATATTCGATAAATGCTGGCAACCCCCTGAGACTCATAGGAGATCGTCGATAATGTATACCGTACTTGGCAGCAGCGGCTTCATAGGCTCCCAAGTACTGGCGAGGTTACACCATAAAAATTGTAATGTATACGCTCCCAGTCGCGAAGAAACAATCAAATTGAAAAATAAACGATTAGGGAATATCATTTACTGCATAGGCGTGACATCTGACTTCAGAGAGAAACCGAGAGAGACGTTTGCAGCCCATATCACGCTGTTATCGCGTATTCTGGCACGGAATTTCTGCACCAGCGTTACCTACCTTTCAAGCACACGTGTCTATAAAATGCGGGAAGACACCAGAGAAGAAACGCCATTGCTTGTTGCCCCTCTCGACAGGGATGACGTCTATGCCATAAGCAAATTAGCCGGCGAATCCTTTCTTCTGACCAGCGGCATCCCCGCGAAAATTATCAGATTGAGTAATGTATACAGCCCTATAGCCCCGGATTTTGCTTCAGGCAATTTTTTGGACTCCGTTATGTATTCAGCGGCGTTGTATGGCAAGGTAACTTTTCAAACAACGTCCGCATCAGCAAAGGACTTTATTCATCTCGCCGATGCTGTGGATCTGCTTTTTTCCATTGCCGAATCATCGAAAACCGGAATCTTTAATCTCGCTAGCGGACGAAACACGAGCAATGCAACGCTCGGCAGAGCGCTCTCCGCTTGCGGCGTATTCGTGGAATTCACTGCTACCGTGAAGGAATGGCGTTTTCCTAGAATCCGCATAGAGAAATTGGCAGAAGCATTCGGTAGACCCAAGCATAACCTCATTGCAGATGTACCAGTTTTACTGGAAAAATACAGGCAATATATCCGGGATGTAGATAAAAAAAGAGTCTATCATGGATAAAATACAGGAATTTCGAGAAGAGTGCGCCAGTCGCATAGAAGGATATGCGAATGACAAAGCCTTTCAGGGTATTTCTCGGCAGTGGCTTGAAGAATCCATGCGTAAAGGCTATCCTTATAATTTTTCCTGGATGGGAAGGCCGATCATACAGAATCCTGTTGATATGGTTGCCATGCAAGAAATTATTTGGGAGACACAGCCGGATCTCATAATTGAAACTGGTATAGCGCATGGGGGTTCACTCATTTATTACGCTTCGCTCCTTGAGTTAAACGCAATATCGGGCGGCCCTCAACTTGCGCGAGTATTGGGCATTGATATTGACATCAGGGAACACAATCGCGGAGAGATTGAATCCCATCCCATGTTTCGACGTATTGCTCTTTTCCAAGGATCCAGTACGGAAGAAACAACCATTGATTATGTTCGTGATTTTACAAAAAAATTTAATAAGATACTTCTTATTTTGGACTCAAATCACACTCATCGGCACGTATTGGATGAATTGGAAGCCTACACTCCTTTAGTTTCTCTTGGGAGTTATTGTGTAGTGTTCGATACTCATGTAGAATATTTTACCTATGCTCATCGCCCTTGGGGCAAAGGCAACAACCCCATGACCGCCGTAGACGCCTTCCTTGCCAATCACCCTGAATTCGAAATTGACGAGATGATGGATGCGAAACTGATGATCAGCGTCGCGCCGAGAGGATATTTGAGGAGAAAATAATTTATTATGAAAAATGCCGCATCACGAACAACAATAGGGATTCCTGTATACAATGAGATTCGTTTTATTGAAAGAACATTACGTTCTTCCCTTGGACAGGCTGATGAAATTCTCATTTCAGACAATGCCTCTACAGACGGCACATCTGAAATTTGTAAAAAATTTGCTGAGAACCACTCGGAAATAAAATATATTCGCCATAATGAAAATAAAGGCGCATGGTTTAATTTTGCATATACCTTGGAGAATTCTGAAAATGATTATTTCATGTGGCTCGGCGGGCATGATCTGCTACCGCTCAATCATGTGGAAAAATTGAAAAATATATTGGACACGACAGATGCTGTCTGTGCGTATTCAAATGCTGTACACCTTACAGAGGATTACGTTTTTAAATATTTTTATGAATATGGCTATGCGGGCGAGCTCCTTTCCGACAATCCCGCCGAAAGGGTCTTCAGCATCATAAAAAATCTTGTTGATTGCACAGTCTTTCATGGCCTTTACAAAAAGTCTATCCTAATAAAATCGATGGGAGATGCATATAATGATACGTATTTTGGCTCAGATCATGGAATTCTTGGAGAAGTAGCGTATAACGGAAAAATGCAATTATGCCATAATACAATATATTATAGGACGTCACCACGCCAAGATGAAAATGATACATTACGGTATTGGTCAAGAGTATTGCATTCTGTATATGCATCACAAGACAATGAGATGCTCTATCGCCCAGAGAACATTCCTATTGGAATATGTTTTACACATCTTCAAACAGCAGAAAAAGCTTCTTCGTGCGCGATTGATAAAGGCAGATATATAGATTCCGTAAAATACACATTATCAATGCGTTTTGGATACAATGATTTAATAAATAAATACATCGAAGAAAATTTTAATATTAAGTCTGTCCATCGCATAAAGAGTATATCCACTAAAATAAAGGATATTGCGAAAATTCTTCTTCCAGAATCATTTTATAATTTTGTTAAAAATATATTCCATACTGCATGTTGTCTTTTGCAGGAGAAAAAAAACAACATGCGATAATTTGTTCTGAAGCAATCGTGTCCGGCTAAGCAGCCATGTCTAACAGGCTAAGGTAACAAGAGTTTTCATTTTTTCGACTTCGCGGATTGAGGAGTTCTTCCAAAGACTCTGCTCCGAAGAGGTTACAGC
>JAITGC010000095.1 GCA_031280915.1 Desulfovibrio sp.
TACGACAAATTGCTTGACTTGGCGGGCTGTTTGGGGCATTGTGAAGGCCGGTTTGAAGACCAACTTTCACCTTGCCCCGTCCTCCATGCGGGGCTTTTTCGTTGCGCGGCGTTCATGCGCAAGCCCTCCGCGTTTTGCCCCCACCTCTTGAAGGCGAACCCTCAAGGGCTTCAGACTGTTGCTCAATGAAATTTTCAAGGTCTGACCTCCGCCAGACAGTGGCCCGCGCTGAAAGACGGATTCCGCGCGGCAACCTCCCAAGCTGAACCCATCGCCAAAAGGTGGACTCCGCAAGGCCAAGGTACGCCGCCGCGTTCTTGGGCCGCAGCATTTCAACCGGTAGTGTTTGGGACATAAAAAAACCTCCTGCGTCTTTATGAATTTACGCAAGAGGCTGGAATGTTTTTTCTGAAAAAAAAGTATAAAGTATGGCGTTCGGAGACTTTTTGTTTGTAGACTTTAATTCGACAGACTTTTTACCTTACGGCCACAAGGCTTTGCGGGAAAAGTATAAAGTATGTTGTTCGGAGACTTTATGCTCGCGGACTTCTTTCCATCACTGTTCCGGCACCCGGCCGAGATGTTTGAAATCTTTGTGAACATTCTTCCATTCCTCGCGCACCGTATCGAGGTGGGCTTTTACATCGCCAAGGGTAGCCTGTACGGCTTGCCGAAAGTTGTTAAAATTGGTTTTGTACTCACCGTTTACCTGAAAACCATGCTGCCTTTGTCCAATTCCTGTGATGACCGCTTCACACGCCCGACGGGTAGCTTGAACACGGGCAACGTCTTTATTGCTGCCGGGATGCGGCGACGCCTTATTGGTGTTCTGTCCGACTTTGAAGGTGCTGATAATCTCTGCATAGTTAAACCGTAATTGGCTAATAGGCACGGGGTGCCGCTTTGCTATCTGCCCAGGAAGAGTGTATTCCCCTGTAACGCCACTTTTATCCCAATCAACATGCTCAACGATACAATGGCCTGAATAAAACTCTATATAGACCATTGGGTTTTTCTTTTTGCATAGTGCAATAAATTCATCTTCAAGCAGTAGATATTTATGCATTATTTCTTGAGCGGTAATCCATTTTCTGACCATAATTCACTCCTATCCGGGGAATTTCGTATTTCTCCCCCGGTCATGACTGCGTAATCCGTCCAGATAATCGGCCCATTCAGTCATCATCTTCCGGCGTTCTGGCAGATGCTGTGCGTAATTGTATGCGGCCCGGACGGTATTCCGTTCACCGTGGGCAAGCTGGCGCTCGATCCAATCTCGGTTGTATCCCTGTTCGTTGAGCAGGGTAGATGCCATCGAGCGAAAGCCGTGCACTGTCATTGTGTCCTTGTCGTAGCCCATACGCCGGAGCGCGGCGAGTAGGGTAACGTCACTGATGGGCGCGGAGTTGGCCCGCATACTGGGGAACAGGTAGCGGCTATGGCCGGTGTATTGCTGCAAGTCCTCCAGGATGGCCACCACTTGCCGGGCCAGGGGAACAATGTGCATTTCCTTCATCTTCATCCGGGCGGCAGGTATGCGCCATTCGGCAGACTCCAGATTGAATTCAGACCATTCCGCCCGGCGTAATTCCCCAGGGCGCACGAAAACATATGGTGCCATCCGTAGCGCCGCACAGACAATCAGATTGCCGGGGTATGCGTCTATATCCCGAAGCAACGCACCTATGGTTTTCGGTTCCGTGATGCTGGCGAAATTGGTGGGCCTGACCGGGGAGAGGGCGTCTCGCAAATCGGCGGCTGTGTCCCGCTCCGCCCGGCCAGTGGCCACGGCATAGCGGAATATCTGACCGCAATTCTGCAAAGTGCGGTGGGCTGTGTCTATAGCTCCCCTAGCCTCGATTCGCCGCAGCGCTTCCAGAAGTTCAGGAGCGGTGACAGCCACCACGGCCTTCGCGCCAATGAGCGGAAAAATATCGTTTTCGAGCCGGGCGAGTATCTTCTTGCCGTGGTGGTCTACCCAGGAGTCTTTATATTTGTCGTACCATTCACGGGCCACCACTTCAAAGCTGTTCGTGGCATCCGTCTTGATGGCGGCTTTGACGGCCTTTTTCTGTGCGCTGGGGTCGATGCCCGCCGCAAGTTGCTCCCTGGCCTCTTCACGGCGGCGGCGGGCATCTTTTAAGCCTACCTCTGGATATGTTCCCAGCGATAAAAGTTTTTCCTTCCCCTCAACCCGGTACTTGAGACGCCACCATGTACCCCCAGCGGGGGTAACAAGTAGGAACAGCCCGCCACCATCGAAAAGTTTGTATGGCTTTTCTTTCGGCTTGGCGGAACGGATTGCGGAGTCAGACAGCTTCATGGGGGTATCTCTTTTTTCTGAGTTGCTGTTACCCCGCAAAACTACCCCCAAAAGGAAAGGATGACAAGGGGTTTTATAGGACTATGCGAGACACTCTATGCCAGAAAAAGCAAAGCCCCGTAAGGCTTTTTAGGCTTTACGGGACTTCACGAAATTAAAATTTGGTGGAGAAGAAGGGACTTGAACCCTCGACCCCCGCCTTGCGAAGGCGGTGCTCTCCCAACTGAGCTACTTCCCCGGCAGCGTGACCCGGAGTCTGTCACAGGCCGTCTCCCGTCACATGGGGGCGGTCTCCAACAGATACCTTCCAGATTGTCCCTTGACGGCCAAGTGAATTGGCCTTGCGACAATTTTATGGCATGAGTTGTAGTCAGGTACGCCCGCTTTGTCAAGGCCGCTCCGGCAAGGCCGCCGTTCCCCGGCAGGTTTTTATTGACGAAAAGAACAGGAGCGGGCTAAGCTGAGCCGCGCGGAATGTTCGCGCGTTTCCGGAGGTTCGGAGGTTGTATGGAAAAATTGCTCTCCCGCCTGGCTCGCCAGCTTGATGCTCTGGACGAAGCTTCGCTCATGTCCCTGTGGAGCAAATACGCCGTCGTGGTGGAGCGTTTTGAGCCGACAAAACGCTGGGAGGAAGCGGTTCTCGTTTTTTCCATGATTCAAGCCAAACGCTGGAAAAATCAGCTTTTCAACTACCAGTGGGCCTTGCAGAAAAGACCGGAGCGGCTGACGGAGCTTGCCGGGGCGGCCCTTCCCGGCTTCGGCCTGGAAAAGGAAGCCGCGCCCCCTGATGGGGAGGCTTCTCCACCATGCCGCGTTTTGCCCTTCAAACCGGCATAGCGGCCTGCGGATTCCCAACCGCGGCAAACACGCCGCGCGGCCTGTTCACCATATCGCTATCGGCGGATGAAGGGACAACATTTTTTCAAAGGCGGAGATATGGCCAATACTGTTATCATCGGCGCCCAGTGGGGGGATGAAGGCAAGGGCAAAATAGCGGACATGCTGAGCGAGGGCAGTTCCCTCATCGTGCGTTTCCAGGGCGGCAACAATGCCGGGCACACCATCCGCGTCCAGGGGCGGGAGACAATCCTGCACCTCATCCCTTCCGGCATCCTGCACAGCCACACCCTCTGCCTTGTGGGCAACGGCGTTGTGCTTGACCCCGCCGTTTTTCTGGAAGAAGCGGACAAACTGGCCGCGCGCGGCATTGACGTCAGTCCGGCGCGGCTGGGCATAAGCAAAAAGGCGCATCTGATCCTGCCCTATCACAAACAGCTCGACAAAGCTCGGGAGGCCAAGCGGGCCGGCCGCAAAATAGGCACCACAGGGCGCGGCATCGGCCCCTGTTATGAAGACAAGGCCGCCCGCGTGGGCATACGCGCCGGCGACCTGGACAATCCCGTTCTGCTGCGGGAAAAGATAGGCCATGCCCTGCTGGAGAAAAACGCCCTGTTGAGCGGGCTTTACCACTTTGAACCCCTGGATCCGGAAAAAACGGCAGCAGAACTGCTGGCCCTGGCCCCGCGCCTGGTTCCATATCTTGTGGATGTGGAGGCCCGCATTGACGAGGCCGCCGCCCGGGGCGGGGACATTCTCTTTGAGGGCGCGCAGGGGACGCACCTGGATGTGGATCACGGCACCTATCCCTTTGTGACCTCCTCCAACACGATTTCCGGCAATGCCGCCGCCGGCGGCGGCGTGCCCCCTTCCTTTTTCACGCGGATCCTGGGCATAGCCAAGGCCTACACCACGCGCGTGGGTTCGGGGCCTTTTCCCACCGAGCTGCTGGACGACACCGGCGCCTATCTGCGTGAAAAGGGGCATGAATACGGGGCCACCACAGGCCGCCCCCGCCGTTGCGGCTGGCTGGACGCCGTTGTTCTGCGCGAGGCCGTCCGCCTCAACGGTTTTACGGATATCGCCATGACCAAGCTTGACGTGCTGCAAAATCTCCCTGCGTTGCGCATCTGCGTGGCCTATGAATACAGGGGCCAGCGCTGTGAGCGCATCCCGCAGGAAGAGGGCGCCCTTGCCCATGCGCGGCCCATTTATGAGGAAATGCCCGGTTTTGAGGATGACATTTCGGCCTGCGGCGGTTTTGAGCAACTGCCCGCCGCTGTCCGGGCCTATGTGAGGCGTGTGGAAGAGCTTGTGGGGGCCGGAATTTCCATCATTTCCGTAGGCCCGGACAGGCGGCAGACCATCATGCGATGAATGCCGCCCCCCTCTCCATCACGGCCCCGCATTTCGGGCGGTTCACGGCGCTGTTGCGCAACATCGCCCAGGCCCCGCCGCAGGTCTTGCTGCTGGAAGGCGGCCGCGAGGGCCAACGCCTGGACGCGGCCCGTTACTGGGCGGCACTGGTCAATTGCCCCCAGGCGGGCGACCACGGCCCCTGCCTGACCTGCCGTGTCTGCCGGCAAATTGTCGCCGGCGAACATCCGGACATCTCCCTCTACGACGGGCGCATCAGCAACAGGGAAGACCAGGAAAACCCCGGGCTTGTCCGCGCCTTTACCGTGGACAACACGCGTCTGCTCAGGGGCAGGGCGCACGAGGCCCCACGCGGCCTGAAACGCCGCGTGGTGGTCATCATGGGCATTGACCAGAACCGCGGCGAAGCGGCCAATGCCATGCTCAAACTTCTGGAAGAGCCTCTGCCCGACACGCTCTTTGTCCTGTTGGCGCCCCAGCGGGAGCAATTGCTGCCGACGCTGGTTTCCCGCTCTTTCTGCCTTACGCTGCCTCTTTTACAGCCCTGTACGCGGAGTCCTCTTTTACAGTCTTTTATGGCCGTGAAAGGCTGTGAAATGTCACCCGCGGATGACATTTCAGATAACGCCGATGGCGAGATTGGCCTGTGGGAAGAGAAACTGGCCGCTTTTTTGCGGGACGGCAGAGGTTTTCTGGAAGACGTGGCGGCGCGGGGGGCAGTGGACGCCTCCCTGGCCGAAGGCCTGCTGCTGGCCTGCCAGAGGGCCTGCCTTGACGCTCTGGCCCGGGCCGCGGATGCTCCGGAGGCGGCTTCAGGCGTCCCCGTTCTGATGCGGGCGGCCAGATGGACCCTTGAGGGGCAGGAGGCCCTGCGTCAGGGCGTCACCCCGGCCCGTGTGCTGGAGGCCCTGGCCGTCAGGCTTTTTGTTTTGGGCCGGGGGCTGCGACCACAAAGGAATAGAGGATGAGGGGCTTCGGGGGGCATTATGCCGTTATCGGTTCATTGATTGGCTGAACCGCAAGGCGTAGCCCCATAACGCGCAGAATTCCGGCAAGGTTACGGAATTCCGGGTTGCCTTCGGCGGACAGCATCCTGTAAAGCTGATTCGGATTCAGGCCGGATTCTTTGGCAACGCCGCGCACTCCGCCGAAAGCTTTAGCCAGCTGGCGCAGGGCAATGAGCAGTTCGGCCTGATCGCCGTCTTCAAGAATGGCGTTCAGGAGTTCCACGGCATACCCCGGATCTTTGCGGAAGACTTCGGCCATCGCCTCATCATGCGTTCTGTCGTTCATAGTTGCTTCTCCGCGCTGTTTTTACGCTTCCAGTCCCGCCAGCAGTCGCAGGCCCGGCTGATGTCCGCGTCCTGTTTACGTTTGTCTCCGCCGCACAGCAGAAGGATGACGGCCAAGCCTGATTGGGCGAAATAAACACGATACCCCGGCCCCACATCAATACGCAGTTCCCACACACCGTCGCGCAGGGCCTTGTGATCGCCGAAATTTCCCAACTCCATACGGTTGATACGCCGGTCAATCGCAATCCGCGCCTTGGGGTCGCGCAATTCTTCACGCCACTCGGCAAACAGGTCATGCCCATTGTCATCCAAATAGTGACGTATTTCGCTCATGTTTCAATCCACAATCGGCTCCATCCGCCAATTGGCTCCGTCACCGGCGGGATAGAGCCGTGCGGATTGCCCCTCCCTGTCGGACGGGGGGCTTGCGCCCCCCAGGGCCCCCCGTGTCCGGGACGGGCACAGCCCGATCCCGCACACCAAGGAAGGGGTTACGGGAAAGGATTTCATCGGCTTCGCCGTCTTGTCAATCCATTTTTCCCCCTGAAGGGGGAGGTTTCAGACCATAAAGGAATTTTCGATGAAGAATTATCATTTATAAACGACATCCTGTCAATTAGGCTCAGGACTCATTAATTAAGATAAAAAATAACAGTGAAAGCAATACAAATCGCCGACAAAAATGTATGAGCGCATCGGTCATAGCGCATGGCGATTCTGCGCCAATCTTTGAG